>CAYMXG010000001.1:0-1006 GCA_964394115.1 uncultured Enterobacteriaceae bacterium
GCCAGCGCATCTGATCCGTGTCGCCGCTGATGCGAAGTTCCTGCGTGATCTGATCCGTGTCGCCGCCAAAGGTCGGCTCGAGCAGCGGGAACGGCGTTGCGTCGGTGTCTTCCTCCTGCAGGCGGCTGACCTTCTCGAACGCGGTGATGGACACGACGTCAAAGTTCTCGAAATTCCACTCCAGCCGTCCCGACGTGCCCCAGGAATCCACGACCACGCTGCCCTCCCGGTCGAACTCGCCGTGCCAGGGGTTATTGTCATTGTCGCGGTAGCCGAACACGTCGCAGCCCGGGCAGGTGCCGTAGAAATTCTCGTCCGCGGGTAATTCCACGTTGCCGTCGGGTCCGGGCTTGGTGGATTGGTGCTGCCAGGCGCCCACATCGCCGTCGTTCCACGACCCGTGGAAATTGAGCAGCGCAGAGAAAGTTTCCGAGGGGTCGTATTGCAGTTGCACCCGGGTGGCAAAGGCGTCGGTGGAATTGTAGTCCGGCCCCGGGCCTTCATTCTTGACATAACCGTTGTGCATGTTCTTCGACAGCGACACGCGCGCCTTGAGCCCGTCGATCTCGGGAATCGGGCCGCTCACTGCACCGTCGAATTGCAATGTGCCGTAGGAGCCGATGGTCACATCGCCGTAACCTTCAAATATGTCCGTGGGCCTCTTGCTGATGAAGTGGATCAGGCCGCCGGTGGTATTGCGCCCGTACAGCGTGCCCTGGGGTCCGCGCAGCACTTCCGCCCGCTCCACGTCGAAGAGCTGGAAATGCAGGCCACCCATGGCGCCGCGATACACCTCGTCCACGTACGTGGCCACCGGGTTTTCGTTGGCATCGGCAAAATCATTAAGCCCCACGCCGCGCAGGAAAAAATTGATCTGGCTGCCTTCGGCGTTCGGGACCGTGTACTGCAGGCCTGGCGTCATGGCCGTCAGGTCCACGGAATTGGTGATGCCCATTTCCTGCATCTGCTCGCCGGTGTAGGCCGTCACCGAGATGCCGATATCCTG
>CAYMXG010000001.1:1016-4325 GCA_964394115.1 uncultured Enterobacteriaceae bacterium
CATGCTCTGCTCGCGCTTCTGCGCCGTGACGATGACTTCTTCCAGGGCGTCCTGGGGGAATGCACCGGGAGCAAACAGCGCCAGGAGCAGAATACCGATCAGCGTGGGGAGTATGGGCTTGGGCATGGGTGCTTCTCCGGCTTGACTGTAATAAGTATGTTTCCCACGGAGACTTTATTCAACCACGTCAGGCTCTTTTGAAGGCAATGGCGCTGAAAATACCAGCCTGGACCACTGGTGGCGAATTTTGCCCTCGCACCGGACATGGGAAACAGCCGATCTTCACCAGCACAACGATGGCGTCGGCATATCCGGGAACGGCGCAATCGGCAATCCACGCATTTCCAAGCTCCTTGAATATACCGGCATCGGAGGTATCAAGAAACTACGCCCCCCTTGATCTCCATGACGCGGCACTCGAGATCATCGGGTAACGGGGCGTGCTGACTCGCCTGCTCGGCACTACGCTGCGGCGCGAAGTTGTCCTGCTAGCACAGCGAGTTGCGGGGTCATTGCAGCTTGATCACTGCGGACTTCAGTCGCGTGTGATGGTGAATGGCCTCCTGGCCCAGTTCGTGGCCGAGTCCGGATTGCTTGAAGCCGCCAAACGGCAGACCCAGATCGAGGACATTGTGGGTATTCACCCACACCGTGCCGGCCTGAAGCCCATTGATGAAGTGATGCGCCTTGCGAATATCCCGGGTCCACACGCTTGCCGCGAGGCCAAACTGCGTGTCATTAGCGGCGCGCAGGGCCTCCTCGTCGGAAGTGAAACTCATGGCGCATAGTACCGGCCCAAAGATTTCCTCGCGTACCGCGGCCATGTCCGGCGTGGTATGCGTCAAGACCGTGGGTTCCATGTAATACCCGGGTTGCCCGACCGGATTGCCACCTGCGAGAACCCTGGCGCCGGCCTCGGTTGCGGAACGGACGTAATCTGCCACCCGCTCCTGCTGTGCTTTCGACACCAGGGGCCCCATTTGTGTGGCCGTGTCAAAGGCCGGTCCGAGCCGGATGTTCCGGGCGATTTCGGCGACACCTTCAAGGATATGCTGGTAAAGACTCTCGTGTATGAAAAGTCGGGAACCGGCGCAACAATTCTGCCCGTGGTTGCCGAATATGGCCCAGGCCGCGCCCGGAATCGCCTCGTCCGGATCCGCGTCGGACAGCACGATTACGGGGGACTTGCCTCCGAGTTCAAGTGTGAAGCGCTTGAGACTCCCTGCCACCAGCGCGCCAATGCGCCGGCCGATCTCCGTCGAACCGGTGAAACTGATCTTGTCCACCTGCGGGTGTTCTACCAGCGCTGCGCCGGCGGTCTCGCCAAAACCGGTGACGACGTTGACCACGCCGGGCGGGAAATCCGCTTCCTGAATCAGATCGGAGAAACGCAGCGCCGTCAGCGGAGTCTGTTCCGCGGGTTTCAGGACAATGGTGCAGCCCGCGGCCAATGCTGGCGCAAGTTTCCATATCGCCTGGCCCAGGGGCACATTCCAGGGCGTAATTGCGCCAACCACGCCGACGGGTTCCCGCAGGGTCATGCCGAAGAACCGGTTGTCCGGGAGGTATGGAACGGTGAGCGACGCTGTATGGCCATGGATCTTCGTGCACCAGCCGGCCATGTAGCGCAGGTAGTCCACGGAAAGATCCACATCGAACGACCTGGTGTTAATCAGCGTGCGACCACTATTGAGGCTTTCAATCTGTGCAAATTCTTCGCCCCGGTCTGCCAGCAGATCCGCGAGCTTCAACAGGCGCCGTTCGCGGTCCGTGGCCCGAAACGCGGCCCAGGGTCCGCCATGAAACGCCTGGAACGCCGCGTCCACCGCCAGGTTTATGTCGTCCCGATCACCCTCCGGGACACGGCAAATTTCTGTACCCGACGCGGGATCCTGGACTGCGAACGTGCGCCCGGAAACGGCCGCGACGCGCCGCCCACCAACGAGCATCCGGGGTTCAGAATTCAGGAACTCCCGCACCGCGGGCTTGAGGCAGGACAGATCGTTGGTAAGTTTCGGCATATACCCTCATCAAGATGGCATCAGGATTGCGCAATCGTTTCTGAAATGAATTGGCATGGGCCCACTAGAAGGACTCTGAAATTCCCAAAAGCAGTGTCGTGGTGCAATGATAGACGTTGGTGGTTGCGCCGGCACACCAGTTAATGTTGTTGCTCTTGGCCGGATAGTAGATTGGGCGATCTCCCTCGTGACGGCTGCACATGCACCGGTTGCAGGTGCTTTTACCGCAGCAGTCGTTGTAGGCGATGATGTAGTCCTTGCCGTCGGCGGGGTCGCGGCAAGTACCAATCCACGTAGTCCTGGCCATCTCCGTTCCCGCCGGGCAACTGGTGGAGCTGCCACCGCAACAACCGCATAAAAAACCGTCAATGCCGCAATTCCGCCAGTATTCGCATTTATTGGGGTCCTGCTCCGGACCCAAATCCCCCTTATCACCCTCTTCATCCACGTCGGCGTCCCGTGCAACGGGTAACACAGGGAACGCCGCCACTCCCACCAACACGCTTCCCAGTATGGTGAGCACATTGCGACGAGAGGTGCGGCGAGCCACGAAGCGCGATATCAAGGCAAAGGTTTGGTCAACTTCTCTCATTCCCAAAATCTTTGTTCGTTATTACTTTGCTTTTGCGGGATGCCATGGGAACTGCGCCAACGCAGGGGTCATTCCCATTTCATTTATGCTACGCAGGTGGCGGCCACTGGAAACGGAGTACACGTCGATGCGACGTCCTTCGATATCCACCCCGACCAATATTGGCTCATCGTCCTGGCTAACGGCAATCCCCGCGGCAGGATGCACCAACTTGAACTGACGTAGTTGGACCTTTTTGTCGACGTCGTATACCCAGACTTCGGTTCCCGGATCCTTGTATGTATCCTCCTTGCCCCGGTGCACGAGCAGGAAAAGCATCCCAGTGGCCTGATGCATTGCGCTTCCCTGGAAACCGCTCATGCGCCAATTGGCCTTATTATCCGGATCGCTCAGGAACGACCAGGACGCCAGCAGCCTGACTTCCTCCCCTGATGCATCGAGTCGGTAGATGTTCCCCCGGAGCGAAGCGAACAACCAGTCATCCCCCAGCCGTGATCCGTTGTCCGCCATGAAATCGCCTTCCGAATCGAATATCCCGTTGGTCAGTTTCTGCTTCGCCAGAGAACCTTCCTCATTAAGATCGGTGAGCAGCACACCACCATTGAAACACGGTGAAATGAATCTCCGCGGACCGGCGGGGAAGGCCAGGCTGCAGCCCGGGATGGGGATCTCGCCCACGAAATTGCGCTTTTTTAA
>CAYMXG010000001.1:4335-11053 GCA_964394115.1 uncultured Enterobacteriaceae bacterium
CCACGATGCTCAGCGACGTTGCCGGTGTCAGGTTGAACACTGCCATGAAGCGCCCATCGTCGCTAAGGGCAGAATCATTCAAGCGCGGAATCGTGGAGGCACGTTTGGGCGGCAGGGGTATTTCTGACTCGAGAGACAGGGTGACAGGGTCGTAGATGCTGACCAGGTCACTGCGGGTACCGCGTGTATGTCTGCTGTAATAGGTCTCCGCCGAGTAGATTTCCTCATAGGATCGCGGCAAGGCAAATGCCACCCAGGAGTACCCCGTATTAAGCGAACCTAGAAATTCTCCATTGTCCGCGTTCACGAGATAGGCCCGCCCGTCCGGCATCGCGTTCAGAGCCGCGTCGTAGATCCAGACCCAATGAGGCATGGGTATACTCGGCAATGAATTGACCCTCCCCGCCTCATCCACTTCATGCGACGATTCATTCACTGCACCTGTCGCCGGGGATACGACAAATGTGACCGTCAACACAGCCGTGGCCACGACACGACTGGAGAAACTAGGATTTCGTCGGGGGACTAACTTATTCATTTGCTGGATCAGGCAACCCGCAGATCGGTTATTAGAAACGTAAAGAGTTTTATCAGCGACCTCATACCCAATTGTTGAATTGCTTCATCAGCTTCAGCTTCAAAAGTATCAGGACCGTGCGGACCCTTCATTTCCGCCTGGACTCACGGGGACTGAACGACCTGAGCAGAGAATTGCACCGCTACCAAACTTTCGCATAGACGCCACCGATCCACTTCGTGGCCGTTGAGTAAGGCGATCACCGCTGAGTCAAATTCTCGACTCAACCTTATGTTCTCCTTATTCGTGACAACTTCCGTTGGTCCGGAACACAAAGGTATCCCGAGCCAACGATTTCCCGCCTGGTACTCAGTTCCAATTATGAAAGCCAAAAAAGCCCCTGCTTGACCTGGTGCTTGACTCTGTCATACAAGTGTATTATAAAATTAATACATCTGACTTACTAGACTTTTCTGTCCGTGGACGGGTTGGTTCCACGTCCACATTGGGTTGATCGCATTCTTGTCGACTTTTGACCGGGGGAATATCCAAATGAAAACGGAACAAGCGGGATTATTGCGACTAATTGGCCTGACTTCGTTTCTCGGATGGGCCATGGTTTCGCCGTGTAGTGCACAAGTCCTCGACGAGATTGTCGTTACCGCCCAAAAGCGCGAGGAGAACCTTCAAGATGTGGGTATTGCCGTCACCGCATTCAGTGGTAATCAACTTAAGGAACTCGGCATGGCTGATATTGACGATTTGGACACCCACACGCCGGGATTGATAGTTACAGCCTTCGGAGGGGTTCCTGCGATCACTGTGATCACTGTGCGGGGTGTATCGCAGAATGACTTCACAGACCACAACGAGGGCCCGAATGCAGTCTACCTTGATGGAGCGTACACGAGTTTTCTAGGCGGCATCGGCATGCAGATGTTCGACGTAGAGCGAGTCGAAGTCCTGCGTGGCCCCCAAGGGACCCTATTTGGACGCAATGCAACGGGTGGTGTAGTCCAATTGCTCAGCAATAAGCCCACCGATAAATTTGAAGGGTTTGGTGACCTGACCTTCGCTTCATATGATCAGATCAAATTCCAAGGTGCAATCAGCGGACCACTGCATGAGAAGTTGCTAGGCCGGCTGTCTGTCGCAACGGACAAACACGATGGCTATTTTGAGAACCGTGTCGGCCCTGATTTTAATGAACGAGATTCTGTCAGTCTTCGCGGACAATTGCACTTTCTGCCCTCTGACGATATAGATTTACTGGTGAATTTGCGTGGCACGAAGGACGATAAGGCACGAGTTGATGCGGGTCACGTAATCCGTGCGGCTGTCGATCCTTCCCAGGACGGGCTGACTATTGCTGCAGAGGACTCCGGACCCACTTTCGCTCTGCACGATGCTACGTGCCAATCCGTCGGGTTTCCCGCAGCTATTCCCGGGCAGACCAACTGCAACGGGTTTACGGAACCGGATGATGGAAAACTTAGAGGAGCCTTTGATACTGACACATCATTCGAGCGGGAGTCCTACGGGACGACAGGTACGCTGAACTGGCGTCTGGACAATGACTACCTGATCACATCCATCACCGATTATCAATACATGGACAAGTCATTTGTAGGCGAGTCCGACAATTCGCCAATCAAGAATGATGTGTTTTTCCAGGGAGGAAAGATTTATCAAGCATCTCAGGAATTGCGCCTCTCCGGACAATCTGAGCAGTTGGATTGGACCCTTGGATTCTACTTTCTGCACATTGACGGCGAATACAATACCGGATTCGACACGCTGGGGGCGCCGCTTGGTCTGTATGTCGAAAACGACTATTCTGTAAAGACCGAGTCCCTTGCAGGATTCTTTCAGGTTGAGTACGACATCACGCCACAGTGGTCAGCAATCGGCGGCATTCGATGGACGGAGGATGACAGCGAGGTGAAGTTTCGTGGAAGCTGTATTGATGAATTTGGATTGTGCGCCCTTTTCTCAATCCCGGGACAAGTGCAACACGATGGGATCTCGACCTCCCAGGACAGTGGGGACTATTCTTACAAACTTGCGTTGAATTGGCGTCCACAAGATGACCTGCTTCTTTATGCCGGCATCTCTCGAGGTAATAAGGCTGGCGGGTTCAATGCATCGGCATTACCCTCAATGCCACCCAGTCAATTCTCATATGACCCGGAAGTACTTACCAGCTTCGAAGGCGGCTTCAAGTGGTCGCTTCTTGACAGCAAGCTTCGGTTCAACGGCACAGCCTTTCACTACGACTACGAGGATTATCAGGCGTTCAACCTCACCGGCGTCACGCTCGCAATATTCAACGCCGACGCGGATGTAAATGGCGCGGAGTTCGAGATTATTGCACAACCGGCGGAGGGACTGGAACTATTACTGGGATTGTCCTTGCTCGACGCCACGGTCAAAGACATTACGCTCTTTTCCGGTCGCGTGGTGGACCAGGACATGCCGCAGTCCCCCGATGTAACGCTAAACGGGATCTTGCGAAAGGAATGGGGTCTTTTCGGAGGGACTGTTGTTGCACAGGGTGACTTTGTCTACGTTGACGAACGGACATCGAATACGATAAACCATCCTGTGCTGGATCTTGATTCTTACGTGATTGGAAATGCTCGCGTGAGTTATAGGACCGCCGATGACCGCTGGGAAGCGGCATTCTTCGTGAAAAATATTGCTGATGCGGAGTATGAAGTTGTTGGGTTTGAGCGGGCGTTCCTGAATGCTACAGCGAAATTCACAATGGGCTTGCCGCGATGGTTTGGTGGGACTATAAGTTACCGTTGGAATTGATCGATCCGATAAAGGCCAAAGTATCACGCTGCCAACCGTCCAACGCAGAGTGTACTTGGATATCGGGCACCGATGAACTCCAAGGAATGCGGCATGGAAGTCTCTGTCACTTCCCGTGTCCATTTGAATAAAACGTGAAGACATCATCCTGTTGTGGAAGCTGACATGGCATTAGGCAAACCTCACTTGCTTCCCGAGAAATGGTATGTATTTGCCCTTCTGTTGGGGCTTGCCAGTGCGACGGTATTGATTTGCTGGTGGTCGACAGATCGCGTTGGAGAGCAAGAATATCGATATATGATTCGCGTTTCCGTGCGCTGCTCTTGGCCGATTCTGTTGCTTGTATTGGTGGGTTCCTCCGCTAGGCGGTTGTGGCCAGGTGAGGCATCTTCATGGCTACTTCGAAACCGCAAATTCATTGGACTCGCGTTCTCGGCGGCGATGGTCTGGCAGGTTCTGTTCATCGGACTGCTGATTGGGACCGGCGCGCCCTTATTTCCACCTGGATTGTCTTCGATATTTATTGCTTCCGACATGGTTGCATACGCAATTTTGTTGGCAATGACCGCCACCTCTTTCGACGCACTCAAATTGAGGATGCTACCTTCTCACTGGCGATTTCTGCATGCGACGGGTATTTACTATATTTGGTTCATCTACACATATAGCTGGTGTGCCGGGATGTACTTTGCCAGACAATCACTATTGGACTTTGCGGGCTATTCTCTGCTCTTTCTAAGTGCAATCGCAGCTGGCGGGTTGCGTTTCAGCGCTTGGCGCGCGGGCGGACTTCGTCGAGTGCAGTCCATTGGAACCGGACAAATTTATTCGAAGTCCGCAACGGTGCCCTCCAAAGGGACGCCAAGGATATCCAGCAACGGATAGCGTTGCAGTCCTTTTGGCCGGCAGCGCTATTTTTGGAAAGCTGGTGTTGCGCTTCAATTGTTTTCCAAATTCACTACATAGAGAACCAATACCGGATGCGAAGATTAAGACTTCGAAGTTCTCTTGTATGCCTACGACGTTCGGCACAAACAGCCCGGGCCAAATCAGGAATGTTGACTGGCTGTGTGGCGCTCGTTCTTGCCGCGCTGACCGCCGAGACGTCGGCAGCAGCGGATTTCGCGGATGTTATCGTTACTGGAGGTCGAATTTACACCGTTGAACCTTCGCAACCTTGGGTGAGTACAGTAGCCATCAGAGGCAAGCGATTCATCTATGTCGGTGATGAAACTGGCAGTAAAGGCGTCGTAGGACCAAATACTCACGTGATCAACTTGGACGGACGCATGGCAATGCCTGGCATCCATGACGCCCATGCTCACCTGCTCCTTTCAGGGATCCAGAATACTGTCGAATGCAAGCTCCCTCATTATGATGCTGCCAACCTGTCAGATGTCATCACTTCACTGAAGGCCTGTGAAAGAAACCTTGCCGACAATGAGTGGCTCGTCGGCGGACGAGTTTTTTACACACAGTTTCCGAATAATATCCAGCACCGTATCCACTTGGATGGGGCTTTCCCTGACCGGCCGGTATTTCTCGATGACGCTTCTCTGCATCAAGCACTAGTCAACAGCAAGGCACTTGAAATCGCGGGAATCGACCGAGGAACTGCAGATCCGCCTGGCGGAAGGATCGTAAGGGGCGCGGATGGCGAGCCAACCGGAATGTTGCTGGAAAATGCAACTTGGCTCGTGCGGCAACATATCCCGGCCACCGCTATACGTGACCTGGAAGCAATACGCTGGGCCGTCCGCGAGTACAATCGCTTCGGGGTTACGTCCGTACAGGAGGCTTCTGCTAACCGCCGAATGCTGACTGCGATCCGCGAGTTGGATAATAGCGGCGAACTCACGCTGAACGTAGCTGCTCACCTCGTCATCTCCAATCAGTCATTCGGGTACGCACCGAACGAAGACTTACAGGCGACAGTTGAACGGCGAGAGATTTTCCGGACGGCCCATATACACCCTGACTACATCAAAATGTGGGTGGATGGGGCGCCACTGCCGCCTTGGTTCACAAGTTCCGAGATGGACTTCCAGACCAGTGAGGTTGAACTCCAGGATATCTTGATTCCGCCTGCGGAGCTAAAGGCGCTCTTGCTTCGCTTCGACGCCCAGGGACTTAAAACCAAGTTGCACGCCGCGGGACACGGTGGCGTGCACGTTGCCATTGACGCCATGGCTGCCGCAAGGCAACGCAGCAATGCTTCTAAGCTTCGCCATGAGCTCGGGCACGCCTCGTCAATTACCCCAGCAGACATGGAGCGCATGGCCCGTTTTGGCATAGTCGCAGAAGTTTCGCCCGCGCTATGGCACAAGATAGACATGCTCGGCAACCCGCCACGAAGTGCATGGGAGTTCCGTTCACTTCAGAATCACGGTGTGTTAATCACAATGGGCACTGACTGGGTCGTAACACCCAATCCTAGCTTATTCGTGGGGCTCCAAGGCATGTTGCAGCGTGGCGATGAATCACTCAGTTTGCCTGAAGCAATACGCACGATGACGATAAACGGTGCGATTGCACTTGGCTGGGATGGGCAGCATGGAAGTGTCGAAACCGGTAAGATAGCTAACCTCATAATTCTTGACCGAAACTTATTTGACGTACCTGTCGATGATATCGCCGCAACTGAAGTACTTCTTACTATATTCGAAGGTCGAATTGTTCACTCCAGTGATCCAGAGACTCGACACTGGAAACACCCGACCGGAACGGGCGCCACCGGCGATATCAATGGCAAGGCAACCCAAGGTCTAGTCGATCATCACCCTCTGGCCCCTGAGCTACTGGGGCTGTGATTGTTCAGGTAGGCCCCAAAACCAGCTGTGCCTGGTTCTCCTGTGCCGCGAAATATTCACGCTCCTACGCTTATGCCACGAACGCGCCTGCAATGAGCGTCCATTCAATCAAGCCCAATTAGTGCTCCGATCACTAGCATCCACCGCGTGCTTTCGTGGGGATCACTCTGCGGTAGTCGTCAGTCTTCGCGCTGGCATGCTGGTCAATCCACTTAATAATCATGTATACCCTGCCGTCGGACGGATCGCGGCCGGTACCTATCCATGGGTGTCTTCGCTATTCGTTCGTAGATTGGCCGGCAAACGCTCGGCTAAGTAAGTTGCCGGGGCGGGCACAGGAATCGCGCACTGGCACCGCTGGACTCCCATACCCGCCCCGACGAGGAGGTTATTTCCAGTTAACGCATACGCAACCGGCTAGTCCCATTTATAACTGACAGTACCGCCCACCCAGCGTGGCGACGCGTAGGTATCATTCAGATATCCGATGACACTCACGTCAAGACTGATCTGCCGGTATTCGGCATCATTGACGTTGTTCACGAAGACCGCCGCGCCCCAATGTCCGTCCTCA
>CAYMXG010000001.1:11063-12329 GCA_964394115.1 uncultured Enterobacteriaceae bacterium
AGCCGGCCGCCAACCGCGTCTTCGCGCATACGACCGAAAAGCAGAAGTCGCTCTTGTAATTGAAATCGGCCTGCAGCGAAAGACTCCCCCGCAGCGCGGGAACTCCCCACTGATACCTGCCCAGACCGTTCAGTCCGAGCGACGGCGTATACGGTAATTCCCTGTCCACGGTCCGGCCACTCGGCAGAATGACGTCCTTGACCTCGCTGTCGATGGTTGCCAGTCCAAACAGAAAATCCCACCCATCCCAGGGATACAAAACCAGTTCCAGTTCCCCTCCCCAAGCCTCGGCATCGAGATTTGAAATTGACTGGACATTATTGCGGAAGGAAAAGGACTGATAGTCGGAATAATCGTAGTAGAACGCGCTGCCGTTCAAGCGCATACGGCCATCCGCCATCGACACCTTGAATCCCGCTTCCCATGAATGCAGTACTTCTTCGTCGTGCGGGAAATTGTTCATGGCAAAGGCGTCGCGCGCCGGTCCAGGCGGAGGAAGGAATATGGGCGCGGCCCAGCTGCCGCCCTTGTGACCACGATTGAAACTTGCGTACAACAACACATCGTCCATGGGGCGCCAGTCAAGCTCCGCCTTTGCCGAAACGTTTTCCCAGCCTCGCTTCGCGAATCCCGGGAATGTATCCTCCGAAAACTCGAACGAGTCTCCAAAGTTATCCGCAAAATCAAAGTCCATCTCCTTGTCGTCTTCCGTGTAGCGCAAGGCAGCAATCACGGACCATTCTGGAGAAAATGCATACTCAAGCTGGGCAAAAGCCGCCCATGACTCCGTAGTCACCGTATAGTTCGCCGTGGGGATAAACGCCACATCTATCCCCAGCGGGATGCCGAAGAACAGGCCAAGGTTCTCCTCGACGAACAAGACCTGGTCCGCTTCGATGTTCAGGTAATAAAGCCCCGTAACCCAGCGCAATTGATCCGACTCCCCGGCCAGGCGCAGTTCCTGCGATACCTGGTCGAGATCCTGGTGGGTCTCGTAATTGAACTGGAACAGCGGAGAGCCCTCACTGTCCTCGTGATAATCTTTGCTCATGGCAAAGTAGTCGGTAATTGAGGTGAGCGTCATGCCGTTCGCCAGTTCCCAGGAAATATTTCCGGTCACTCCGTAAATCTCGCGCTCAAAAAACCCGGGATCCTCGAACGACCCCGTAAACGGGTCATCATCCGGCTCCTTGTAGCCGAATGCGTCGCAACCCGGGCATGTCGTAAAGGGCGGGGACACACCATCGAGTGTCGTCCACTCATGCA
>CAYMXG010000001.1:12339-19281 GCA_964394115.1 uncultured Enterobacteriaceae bacterium
CATGCAGCTCGTTTTCGCCGAGGTAGACCGCCATCCCGTCGTCCGCGGCAGATGGATAGGCCGGCGTATGGGAATAGCCATTGCCGACCGTGTCCGTATTGCTGTAGTGGACCTTGGCAAGAACTTCAAGTGAATCTGCCGGCCGGAATAGCAACTGACCGCGCACGTTTTTCGTGTCATCTGCGCGCACATCCTTCCCAATCCGGTTTTCCAGAATCCCGTCATGGTAATTGGTGGCGACCGAGATCCGTCCCAGCAGGTTTTCGCTGATGGGCCCACCCATCGCACCCTCGAACTTTATCTTGTCGTACTCGGCAAATGTCAATTCGCCATACCCCTCGAATTCCTCGGTGGGTTTGCGGCTGAGGTAGTGGATCAATCCGCCGGTCGCGTTGCGCCCGAACAGGGTACCCTGCGGACCGCGCAATACCTCGACTCGCTCTAAATCGAAAATCTGCGTATGCGCCGCGCCGAGCGGGCTGACATAGGCATTGTCCATGTACATGGCGACCGGTGGTTCCAGATGATCAGTGAAATCGTTCTGGGAAACCCCGCGAATATTCACATTGGTAATTGATGGATGAAACTGGATGATGTTAAGAGCTGGCGTCTGTGCCGCAATGTCCATTGAATTCGTGTATCCGAGTTCCCGGATCTGGTCGCCGGAAAAAGCCGTAACCGAGATACCCACGTCGGACAGTGATTGCTCGCGCTTCTGCGCGGTAACCACGATCTCCTCCAATACCTGGGCTGGCACGTTGACGGGGCTAACCGTCAGGATGAGGGCGAGCCCATTCAACATTGATCCCATAAGACTGCCTTGGTTCGATTGTTTATTCATTTGAATGCCCCCTGCGACATTCCCGTAGCGTAAAAAGCCTGCCCACCAGCAACATCGGTGAGACCACCTGCACGAATGTATGCATTCTAATACGACTGTATGATAATGCAACAATTGGTGAGCCGCGTTGCCGATCTGCAACATTGAATTACCTGGGGACCCCGGATTAAGTGCGCGGCTTTACTGCCCGTCGGCGGAGGCGACACCCACGACCAGTGCCATTGAACAGTGCGGAGTGAACTCGTTCTCCATGCCTACGCACCAGTTATAGCCCCCGCTTTTCTGGGGGATGTATATGGGTTTCTCGTCCTCGCTGTTGTTACAAAAGCATCTGCCACAGCTTCCCTTGCCGCAGCAGTCGCGGTACGAAATGATGTAATGCTTGTCTTCCACGGGGTTCCTGCAGGTCCCGAGCCACGAAAAGGTGGATGGGACGGTTCCGGGGGGGCATGTGTCGTACGAACCCCCACAGCAGTCGCACAGGAAGCCATCTATTGCGCAGTAGCGCCAGTAACTGCATGTCCGAGCTTCTCCACCACGGTTGACCTCGGCCCTCGCCACGGGGAGCAAAGGCAGTTGCGAGGCCCCCAGTAGCAATGCGCCCAGCCTCGACAGGAATCCGCGCCGCGACGAATGCCGGGCCAGGTATCTGACCAGTGATTCAGCGCTTTCATCGAGGGTTCTCATGGGTGTGGACATGCGGATGCTCCCGGTTTGGTGCCCGGATCGCTCAATGTCGCTGCAGAACCATTGGCGAGTACCCAAGGTCGCCGATCGTGCGCAGATACTTCCCGGATATTGCATCGTAGACATCCACTGAAGGGTTCCCGGGAAAGGAGGTCAGCAACAATGGTGCCCCATCACCACTGATCTGTATCGATGCCACCAGATTCCTGGTGGCGATGCGCTGGATGCGCGCCCTGCTGGCCAGGTCGAATACCCAGATTTCCCTGCCCGGGTCGTCGTGACTGTAAGCACCGCCCTGGTGCATGACGATATAGAGCCGTCCTGAGGCTTCGTGCGCGGCGAGCGCCTGCAGGCCCCCGGGGCGCCAGGACTCCTGCCGGTCCTTGTCATTCAGCAGGACCCATTTGCCTGGAAAGGACACGCCTTTTTCCGTGATCAGAACTGTGTGAATGAAGCCTTCATCCGAATAAAAAAGCCATCCGGACTTCCAGCGCACCGCATCTTCCTGCACCGGGTCTACCCACGGGTCGAAAAACGGGGTGCTGCGGCGCTTTTCCAGCACCTGTCCGGTTTCGTCAAGCACCACGTCAAGTACGGCCCCGTCGCCGCACAAGGACAGAAACCGACTGGGCCCGGACGGGTACGCAAGCACGCAGCCGGGTATCTCCACTTCTTGAAGGAACTTGCGCTCCGTGACGTCCACGACACTTACGCTCGTGGCGGGTGTGAAATTGAAGATGAGCATGAATCGATCGTTGTCGGTAAGGGGGGCATTCCACAGTGTCGGCATTGATATTCCCCGCTTCGGAGGAATAGGAATCTCCATCACCGGACTGAGGGTCCTGGCATCATAGACGGCAACGACGTCGCTGCGCACGCCGCGATGGTCTCGCGAGAAATACGTTTGCGCGGCGTAAATCTCCCTGTGGTGGGATGGAATGGTAAGCGAGAGAAACATCAGCCCCGTGCTCAGCATGCCGAGGTATTCTCCGCTGGCGCCATCGACCAGAGTAGCCCGCCCGTCGGCGATATGATTGAAGGTTATGTCATTGACCCACAGCCAGTGCGGTCCCGGCTTTGCGGGCAGCGTGTGCACATGTACATCCTCGACCAGGGTGTCTGCCCGGGCAGGCAATGATTGCAACAGGAGTAACAGGCAGACGAAGAGATTGCTTCTTTTTGCACCATTACAACTGTTCATGGTCGATTCCGGGCGGCCTGCGCCGCTGCCTGGCTAGCTGAGCGCCAGGATCTGTTTTCCGGCACGCTCGCCTTCGTGGGCCGCATTCACCCACAACTGCATGCCGGTGAGTTCGGAATGACCGAATGCAATGCGTCCGAACGGCTGGCGCAACACGTCCCTGGCGGCGGGCTTCCCGTCCACGCCGTAAAAGAAGCCAGGCTGCGGCACAACGTACGCGTGGCCCCAGCGGTTGGTGATCATGCCGCCTATGTCCCGGGCTGGATCAAACCCGTGGGGAGAAAACATCTTCGTCATTTGTTCGCGCACTGCCAGTTCAATGTCGTGATAGCTCATACCGAACATTTGCATGCGCGCTGCAACAGCCTGCTGGGCAACCGGCATACCGGGAATGGGAAAGGGAATATATTGCGTGAGCACGGCTGGCTTGTTGGGATCCAGCGGCATCGGCTCCTTGCCGTCAACCAACACCTGGCGTTTCAACGCCATCCACCAGCCAAAACCTTCGAACCACCGCGCGGCGGCGATTCCCAGCTTCTCCATGTATTTCCAGTTCCGGACCGCGACGTTCACGGTGAGCATTGGTGCGTGATGGAAGAAATCCATGGCGGCACGGTAATCCGGAGACAGGTCCTGGATAACCCGCTTGTTTACCCATTGACCCGATGCCATGACCACGCCGCGGGCACGAACGCGATGCAGTTTGCCATTCTTGAAATATGTCACCAGCACGGTTTCTCCGGCCCCCCTTGCTCCCTCCTGACGCACGTCCATTACCGTCGCCTCCAGTCTCATTCTTACCGGCTGGTTCTGCCGATCCAGTGCACCCCAGTTGACGGAATTGAACAATACGTCGGACATCCGGGAAGCGTCGCCCGCGATGGCATCCGGGATCAGCTTCTTGACGAGATGCCGCAGGATGCCGCCATTGCCACCCGGGAAACTGAGCAGATGAAACCTGTCCGACGGATCGCCAATACCGAGTTCCAGGTACTGACCCATCGTGTAAGGCATCAGAAAATTGTACGCACCCCGGGCGGACACTGCATCGCACCCGAGGCCCAGGCCCACTGCGCCGCAAATGGGATCCAGGTATTGTTTGATTCTGGGATCGGCTTTTTTGTACGCCAGCAGGTCACTGTAGGACATGCTGTCCAGCCATTGTTCCCAATCCGCGCGGCGGAAGGACTCGCGATTGAGTTCCATGGCCAGATATTCGCGTTTCAACTGCTCGGGGATCGGCGCATCCCTGAAACCGTTCTGCCATGGATTCATCGTGAATCCATGACCTTCATAAAAGAACCCCGTATCCGACTGCTCCCAGGCGAAGTGCATGGGTGAGTAAACGTCCCACGGGACCTTGATGTTCTTCTCGGTTCCTTTCAGTGTCTGCCACTCGAATTCATCCGGTAACCCCACGTCCTTCCAGAAATGGTGATATTCACCCCACAACCTGGCCTCCGTGACCGGATACATCTGGCCGTGCGAACCCTGGGGAGCCCAGAGGTGAGTGCCGTCAACGTCGAATTCGTTCTGCTTCGCTTCCCCACCGAAAATGGCGTGGTTGTCCAGGATCAGGCACTTTGCGTCGGGGCGCTCCGTTGCGTACGTAAGCGTGGCGCTCAAACCCGCGAACCCTGCGCCCACGACAACGAGATCATATTCCTGATCTGATTCTGTGGCTCCCCGGAGCGCGCCCTCGAGTTCCTGGTTGCGGATCATCCGGTGCGCCGCGTTCACGACTTCGTGTGTATTGCCATTGGCCCGGGCATAGTCACCCAGTCCCCCGGGACCGGTCCAATCGGGTCCCAAATCCGCGAGGGGCGCATTAACAGTTTGCGCCGAAGCCTGACGCATTACGCCGGGAGCATGCATTGCCAGCAGGGCCGCACCACTTCCAAGTAGCGTTCCGCCTACGAAGTCCCGGCGTGTGATCCGTGCATCCATTCCAAGTTTGCCGGATTCGCCGCCGCCCGGTTGTCTTCGCTTCTTCTTGCTCATAATCGCTCCCCTCGGTTTCCAGTTTTATCGTTGCGGTATGTGCAGTGACGAAAGTCGAGGTGGATCTTCTGGCCACCCACCCTCGCGACGGCGCGTTTACCCGCACATGCCGTTATCATACACGTGTATTATGCTGGATTTGCAAGCGTGAGTTCCCGGGTGACGGTCGCGGGGGTCCCGGGGTCATGCCTGAATCCGTTGCATATGTGGTATAAATCACGTCATGCCACTGGGAGTCACCACTTCCCCAAATCAGCAATTGCCGCGACTGCCGGCAATCGAAATTCGGACGGCTGATTCGGGTTACCGGGGTCATCACTGATACGGAAATGAAATCGAAAAAGAAGAAATCAGCTACACGCCGACTACCCACCCAGGTACGCAGGGCGCAGATCCTGCGTGCTGCCCTGGATATCATGGCGACCGAGGGATATTCAAAATTCACCCTGCGCAACATTGCGGCAAGTTCTGGAATCCACTTTGCCACTCTCCAGTACCATTTCAAGACGAAGAACCAGTTACTCGAAGCACTCATCCATTGGAAGCTCGAGGAAGACCATGCGTTACTGCGCAAGACAGTTGCGCACGAACGCGGCGGCGCACGGGAGCGATTCTGTGCCGGCATAAGGCTGGTCGCCCGGGAGAATCGCAAGTCAAATGTGGTTGGGTTCTTCCTGCAGCTGTGGGCGCTCGCGGGACACGACAAGAACGCCGCAAGGGCCATGGCCGAACTCTATTCCGCCTATCAAAACTGGCTTGCCGAACTGGTCGGTATTGCCCAACCCGGCCTGGACCCGGTCACGCTCAAATTGCGGGCATTACCCATCATGGCAATGTTGGAGGGTATGTTGCCGACCATGACGCTGAACATGGAGCGCCGCAAGCCGAATCCGGCCGAGGATCAGCTGCTTGTCGATGCGGCGTGGGTAATCGCAACCCAGGCCTGACCTCGCGTCCCGCCTGTCCCGCATCAGGGGCCAATCCCGCACTCCGAGACAGGTGTTTGAACTGAGTTCCCCGCCCCGTGCGGTTTGCATTTTTCATACACTTGTATTATAAAAACCTGCGCGAAATTGTTCAAACGCACCCTTTACCCAGGAGCCCCCGTATGACCGCACATGTATCCCGGCTGTTTCTTTCCTTCTTCCTGCTGGTGTTGACCGGTGTCTCATTTGCCGGAAACTCCAGCGAGCTCGACCAATTCAAGGCTGCCATCCGCACCAAGTACGACATCAAGGAGGCGGCGTTCCGCAATCACGATCCGATGCCTATCGCCATGCAGTTTTATTCCAAGGACGTTGTTTCGGTCGGCATCGAAGATACCCATGTTGTCGGCCGGGAGCAGTTGCTGGAGGCGTACAAGAAGCACATGGCAGATCCGGTACGCATCGAATCCGTGCATACCCACGTCAATGGCAATAATGGCTGGGACTTTGCCAATTTCTACGTCACGCCCGTGGACCCTGCGGTCAAACCGTTCACGCTGAAAATTGTCTTCCTGTGGGAAAAGCGTGACGGTGAGTGGTGGTGCGTGGGTGACATGTTTATGGATGGTGAGATCAAGCCGGCCACACCATGACCGCTTCCCGGCGTGAATTCATATCCGGCGCCGCGTTTGTAGGTAGCGGTCTTGCGATGGCAGCGCTAGGCACGTCCAGCACGGCGGCGCAGTCGACGCTTACGGGGGGACACTTTGATAAGTACACCGCCGCTTCGGATCGTACGGTGCAATGGTTGCTGGCGCGACTCAAGGTGGACGGATCCTTCGGGTCCGCGGTCCAGGAAATGACCAGCTATCACAAGTCTGCTTATCTGTTTGGCCTGGCCGGGGAAACGGCGGCGGCTAATGCAATGTTGTCCCACATTAAAAGACGCTATCTCCAGTCAGACGGGGATTTCCTGTTAGCACCAGGGCAAAAGCGCGACAAGGTGGATTACAACGAAAAAAACTGGGGATATTCCAACGGCTGGTTTACGCTGGCAGCGCATCGTCTGGGCCGGTTCGATGTATCCTGGCTGGCGTGGCAGTATTTGCAACGCCTTTTTGACCCGGCAACCGGCGGCTTCTCATGCACACCACCGGGTACCCCGCAGTTCCCGATTGTGGAGCTCCTGGCAACAGCACACATGGGCATGCTGGCGCTCTACTTCGGAGACCGTCCGAAAGCAATGTCTGCCGCTGCCAGAGTTCGCTTGTTTGAATCAGAGCAGG
>CAYMXG010000001.1:19291-26927 GCA_964394115.1 uncultured Enterobacteriaceae bacterium
ATCACCTACCGGCATGTACCTGTGTATTGACCGCAGCGGACGCTTTGTGACGACGTATCCACCAGAAGACGCACCCTATTACTTTTTCGATCGGACAAAGCCAGGTCAGTTCTATTTCACTCCTGGATACGCAGCCGCATTTCTGGCAAATATGTATTTGGTCTCAGGTGATGAGGCGAATTTGCGATCCGCGATTCGTTATTTCGACCTGACTGCGGAATTGAATGGCGTCTTTGACACCCACTTTAGCCACAAAATGGCCTGGGGCGCGTCCCTCCTCTTCAGCATAACCGGGGAACCACGCTTTGAGCGGTTTGCATTGCGGGTAGCAGACGTGATTTTGGCCATGCAGTCTTCTGATGGTGCATGGTTCGCCGACCAACCGGAATATGTTTCGTTCGATCAGTCCGCAGAGTGCGCAATCTGGTTGCGCACAATACCAGCCGAACTCCTCACGCGACGGTAACTTATTTGGCATTCCCGGACTGCCGTAAGGCGAGTCAGATTCGATGATATGGTTTCAGAAAGTGTCCCGTGCTGCGGCAACGCCCTGGAAATAGCGCTTCAGTAGACGTCAACAGCCGGCGCACACTGATTGCGGCCATTTATATGGCAGTGATTGGGCCGGAGGTCTTCATTGTGCAGCCCGGTTTTGTCCAGGGCATGGTGCAATATCTCGGCTTCTCTGAATCCACGGCCGGAGACATCGCCTCCGCGGAAATATGGGGCATTGCAGTCACTGCAGTAATCATGACGTTCTTCGCCTCGCGCTTCCGCTGGCGTCAGGTGTTTGCAGGCTCCCTGTTGATCATGGTGCTGGGAAACCTTGCGTCGTTGTTCGCCGAGTCCACGTTATGGTTCGGTATCTGGCGCTTCGTAGTGGGCTTCGGCGCCGGCGGACTCGTGTCATTGAGTTTCACCGTGGTCGGCCTCACCCGCAATCCCGATCGAAACTTCGGCTGGCTCATCATGTGGGTGTTGACCTACGGCGCCGTGGTGCTGTTGGCGATGCCTGCCGCGTACAACCTTGTTGGCATGTCGGGTGTGATTATCTTCTTTGCGCTGTTCCCGCTCAGCGGTTTTGCATTCGTGGGCTGGCTGCCAGATTCTGGCGCCGGGCAGGCACAGGTGGCGACCGATACCGTGGACCTGGAGCCGCGCTATCGCGCAGTGGCGCTCTGCGCGATGTTCAGCTATTTCCTCGGACAGGGCGTAGTGTGGACATATCTGTTCCTCATTGGCGTCCGTGGAGGCGCCACGGAGCAGGAAGTGGCGGTAGGACTGACAGTATCCCAGTTCGCCGGTGTTGCCGGGGCATTCTGTGCTGCCATACTGGGCAGCCGCTTCGGCCGGGGAAAATCCCTCAGTGTTTCCATCCTGCTTACATTACTGCCACTGTTTGCGCTGTTCGGTTCCACCGGGGGGCTGATCTACGGAATTGTAGTCTGCGTATACAATTACGGTTGGAACCTGACGCACCCCTACCTGCTGGCGGCCATGGCCAGTTTCGACAGAAGCGGGCGCACTGTGATCAACGCCGTCGCATGCCAGTTGCTGGGTGTTGCAAACGGGCCATGGATAGCGGCGCGCGTGATTAATGATAGAGATTTCTCCAATGTGCTGTGGTTGGGCATAACCCTGTTTACAGCGTCGCTGATCTTAATCCTCGTGCCATTGCGGGTGCAGCAACGACTTCGAATTTAGACATTGCAATGGACCAGGTGCCCGTGCGTAGCGACCAACAATTTATCCGCCGTGAACTCTTGCCTCGCCCGGGTAATGCATTTTTCTACGAAAATCCCCTGCATCTGGTACGCGGTAACAGCGTCCGGATTTATGACGCCGAGGGGTGATGTCAGCAGGATTGCCATAACGACGTGCCGAGCGGTCGCGGAAGCGCCAGCGACACCGGCGGAGCAAAGCAAGGTGAGTAGAACCCCACCGTAGTTCGCCGAACTCTATTCAATCTGAATGTTGCCCTGGCAGCGGTCAATAAAGATCGAACAGTGGCAAACTATTGACGGGTCACATAGTCCTTGAGGTTTATCTCGCTTTCTCCGGGTGTCGAAGTCCGCTCGAACTCGTCCCTCCTGTCGAGTGGCATCGTGGCGTCGATACCAATGCGCCCGCCATAAATAGGGTTCTTGTCCAGTTCCCATCCCGGGACGTCGGGAATTACCATGATCCGTCTGTCCAACCGACCGCGAGTAAGGTATGCCCACATTACTTCCTTCATGTTCCTGATATCGACATCCTTATCGACGACAATGCACATATAGTTATAGTAGGGACTGGCGCCGAACGTTTTCAGCATCACCTGCTGCGGGTGACCCTCGTATCTTTTGTCGATGCTGACAACCGAACAGTACAGCATCGGATTGCAGGTAACATCGAGCACTCCAGGCACGTCCGACAATGCCCGGTATGTCTTGGTCGCGAAGGCGACATCCAGGACAGTCAGATCTTCGGGCGTTCCACACAGAAGGCCGTGATAGAGCGGATCGCGGCGCCAGGTGACAGACAGCACCTGGATCACGTAGCCGTCGGTTTCCCGGCCGTAGTACCCCATGTATTCACCGAACGGTCCTTCCTTGCGCCGGACGTTCGGCAGAATGCGCCCTTCAATCACGACTTCCGTGGATTCAGGGACCAACAGATCGACGTGACTGCATCGCCTCATCGGCAGGGCGTGTCCGCGGATGGCGGCAGCCACCTTGAGCTCGTCAACGTCAATCGGAACCGACGCACAACCGGCAATAAATATCTCCGGAGGTGCCCCAATCAGGATCGCGATATCAAGTGGTTCGCCTCTTGCCTCGGCCCGAGCCTGGTAATTCCCAAGGTCGTGAACCGGGTCGATGCAGCACAACATTTCATCATTGCCGGTCATCCACGTTCGTGCGAACGAGAGATTGGGAACCCCGGTATCCGGGTCCTTGGCAAGAAATACACCAGCAGTGATGTAAGGTCCGGCATCTTTCTCACGCCATGTAATTTGCGGCAAGTCCGCTATCACTCCCGACTCAAGCGGTTCGGGACTGGCAATAACTCGCAGATAATCGCTTCCCATCGCATCCATCGTGCGCATTATTTCCGCCCAGCGGCGACACAGATTGGCGTCCCCGGCTCCGACCATTTCGCGAAGACGCCGGTTGCTCCCGTAGATGTTTGAAACCACGGGGAAGCGGGTGCCACGCACACTGCGGAACAGGATCGGCAAGTCGCTCTCTTTCTGGGAACGGGCAACCACCGCGGCGAGTTCGAAACGAGGATCCACCTCTCGATCCACATAGAGCATTTCGCCCCGCTCCATCATTTTTTCAACCAGTTCGCGCATGGTCACCCGCCATCTGTTTATATTCCCACTTCGGGAATGCTGTCAGCCGCATGACGAGCGCCGCGCTGGTGAGCGTGAGGCCCGCACAAATGAACAACGGAATTGTATATGCGTGGGTCAGTTCAAAACCAAGGCCCATCAGGTAAGGCAAAATAGACGAACCTATCAGGTAGGCGCTGAACGCATATCCATACACAGTACCGAACGCGCGCAGTCCGAAGTAGCGGGACAGCAGGTAGGCGAGCACATCGCCTTCCGCGCCAACACATAGACCGATCAGAACACTCGCTAACAGACCAATTGTACCACTCGCACCTGCCGCAAGCAGCGTGGATGCCGCCGCCGCGCCAAAGAAAAATACTGCCGCGACATACGGCGCAAAGCAGCGATCAATCAAAACCCCCGTTGCGAGACGACCCATGACAATCGCGGCACCGAAACTTGACGCTGCAGTCGTAGCGAATTCGATGCTTGCTCCGCGGTCCATAAGCATCGGAACGAAGTGCACGGCTACAGAGTTGACTGCTCCGGCCAGCATGCAGAAGGTCAACACGATGTACCAAAATCGACGGCTCTTCAATGTCTCTGCGGCGGAAAACCCGGGCAATTCAGCGGTGTCGGTCGCTGTCAGCGATCCCGATTGCCTCTCTCCTGCGCCGCGTCGAGATCCGGGTCGGTCGTGAACAAGCAGGTAAACGACGGGAATGCCAATCAGCCATACGACAAAGCCCAGTCCCGCATACGCTACCCGCCAGTTTCCGACTTCAATCAGCGCTTGCGCAAATGGCGGGATCAATATCAGACCGATTCCCATTCCGGACGACGCTATCCCGATTACGAGGCCCCTCTCCTTGTCAAACCAGGTGCACAGACTTCGAATGTACGCCAAGCTGTTGGCTCCCGCAGCGGCGGCGCCGATGAAAATGAAACACGCGTAGAACTGCCACAGAGCATGGACCATGTGAAACGAATTGAGCCCCGCTCCCAGAATGAACAGCGATGGAAGCAACACTCTCCGCACCCCATGGCGGTCGATCAACGCCCCGACTACCGGAATTGCAAACACCAACGCAAGGGTCATCAGCGTGGCTACAAGGGAAATCTGGGCGCGATCCCATCCGAATTCCGCGCTGACCGGTCCGATGAATATCCCGAGCGAATAGAAAACCAGCGTGCCGGGACTCAACGCAACGCCCAGCGTTGCGGCGCCAACCATCCACCAGCGGTTGGGCAATCCTGTCACGAAGGAGGCACATCCCTGTGCAGCAACGGCGCCGGCCCGAAGTCAGTCAGCTACTGCCAGTTGTAGCTGAACGTCGCGCCAATCCAGCGTGGCCGGGCGTAAAAACTGTCCATGACCCCGAGACTCGTGACCGGAAAGGCATAACTCCGGTACTCGGTGTCACCGATGTTTTTCACCCACAGGGCAATCTGGTACTTGTTTTCCGGGCCGCTGAACGCCAATTGCGCATTGCCAACGATTCGGCCTTCTTCTTCTCCCACCGGCGAATTGTTGAGGTCGAAATACATTTTGCTTTGGTACGAGAAGTCCGCCTGCAGTGACATCGTACCTGTCCACACCGGCCACTCATAACGGCCGAGCCCGGAGAACTTCACATCGGGTGCCAATACCATCTCACGATCGCGTGTCACCAGATCTCCAGTAAAGAAGTTTGCCACAGTCACATCCTTAACCTCTGTGTCCAGAAGGCCCAGGCCGAACCTGAAGTACCAGCCCTCCGCAGGGCGCATGGCGAGTTCTGCTTCCATGCCGTAGTTGCTGGCGTCCTTGTTGGAAATGATTTGCGTAATATCCTCGAAGGTGAAGGCTTGATAGTCATTGTAATCATAGTAGAAAGCCGAAGCGCCGAACTGAACGCGGCCGTCCATGATCGTCGACTTGAACCCGATTTCGTAGGAGGTCAACGTCTCTTCGTCAAACGGGATTTGCTCCACCTGGCTGTTGGAAAAGATACCCGTTCCATCGAACGCAGCGTTAAATCCCGGTCCTTTGCTGCCTTGGGCAATGGAACCGTACACGAGCCAGTCATCTGCCGGCACCCAGTCCAGACCGACGCGGAAGGAAACGCTGCTGTCGTCCTGCCTGGTGAGATCTCCGACCGATTCGTCAGTGAAATCAAAGACCAGAAATCCGGGAGTCGGGACCGGCGTCACGCCCAGAAAGAACGGAATCAGGCCTGACATGTCCCGGCTGGTCATCTCGAAATGCCGATCCTCCTCCGTATACCGGAGTCCACCGATCGCAGTCAGGTTGTCGGTCAACTCATACTCCAGTTGTCCAAAGATTGCCCAGGATTCGATGTCATCATCCGTACGCTCATCCAGGTCGAGAAAACCGATTCCGGAGATGTCGATCCTGGAACCTGCCTTGATGGAACGATCAAAGTAGTACAGGCCAGTCGTCAGGTTGGTCCGTTCACCTTGCCAGGCAAGCCGGAGTTCCTGTGTGAATTGTTCGCCGTCGTTGGGGTGTGTGACATAAACGGCGGGCACGGGCCCCGCATCCGTATCTTCCCCGTAAAACTTGTCTATGTACTCGTAGGCGCTGATTGAAGTGATCAGGAAATCCCCTGTCTGCCAGTTTATCGTGCCCGAAAACCCGGCCGTTTCCAGTTCCAGAAACGGCTCCTGATTAATTTCGGAGGAAAATACATCGTCGTCGGGGTCATGGTATCCAAAACAGTCATTTCCAGGGCCCGCGCCCGGACATGCGGCGTTCAACTGGTCCTCTGGCAGATACACTTCGGTGATCCCATCCGGCGCAAATGTCACAGAATCGTGTTCATAACCGACAGCCACTGTGTCAGTTGCCGAGTAGTGTGCACTGAGCAGGATCTCTACATCGGTATTTGGTGAAAACAGCAGTTGTCCGCGGAGGCTGTAGCTGTCCGCTGCATTCGTGTCATCGAATCCAGGCGTGCGAATTTCGCGGTATCCATCGTTATTGTTGTACATCCCCGAGATTCGTCCCGAAAGATTTTCAGTGATCGCCCCGCCAAACGCTCCCTCGAAACGGTATTGGGAATACTCGCCAACGGATGCTTCGAGATAGCCCTCGTATTCGTCCGTCGGCTTGCGCGTCACAAAATGGGCGACACCGCCCGTTGTGTTGCGGCCAAACAGCGTACCCTGGGGACCCTTCAGGACTTCAATTCGTTCCAGGTCGAAGAGCTGAAAACTGAGGCCGGCGAGGTTGGCCAGATACACTTCATCCATATAGACGGCGACAGGTGCCTCGTTGTGCTCGGCAAAGTCGTTCAGTCCGACGCCGCGAATAGAGAATGAGGGATTCTGCCCTTCCCCAAGCGGCGAGCCCAGGGAAAGCCCAGGGGTTTGCGCCGCTATGTCGCCGGAGTCAATGAAACCCATTTGCTTAATCTGTTCCGCACTGAACGCGGTGACCGCAATGCCCACATCCTGGAGGCTTTGCTCGCGCTTCTGCGCCGTGACGACGATCTCCTCGAGTTGTTGCGCCGGGGCTGCGCCGGCGACGGAAAGCAGCATGAGTAACGCAGTCACGTCTCTGAGTATTTTCATCCGTACCTCCCGTTCTGTTTCCCCTTGAGCAGGCGTGGTATTGCCGAAATTGGCTGCCTCGCCAGTGGACAATTGTTGGACGGTAGTCTAACTTTGTCAACTGACCAATTCAATGGATTCCCTACCGGGAGCGGAATCGCCATGAAGGGCCTGATCAACCATTACGTGGAATCTGGAATATCGCGGCGCGGGTTCGTTTCCTCCCTGATGGCGCTCGGTCTTACGCCGTTAGCAGCTAAATCAATAGCCCAGGAATTCGCGCCATTTGTGTTGCGCCCAGGCGACACTGCGGAGAATTCGCTCGTTCCGGGAATGGAAATTGCGCGTGGCACGGGTGCCGATCTGTTGCTCGCCCAGATCAAGGCGGGCGGTGACCCGTATATATTTGTAAACCCCTCGTCCGGCGCCGCGCCCATCTTCGATGCACTGGTGGATTTACCGAATTTCCACCTGATCCAGGCGCCCCAGGAGGGGGCCGTCGCCGCTATGGCCGACGGGTATGCCAGGGCTTCGGGACGCACTCCATTCGTGCTCATTTCCCGCCCCGGTCTGCCCAACGCCATGTCCCAGATGTACAACACATGGAAGGACAACATTCCCATGGTGGTCGCGATTGATGTACCGGCGACAAACGCGCTTGGCGAGAACGATTTTGAAGAAGTAGATCACATGGATGAAATGGCGCGCCCCATCACTCGCTGGCACTGGACGGTGGAAACGGCGCGAAAGCTACCGGCGATG
>CAYMXG010000001.1:26937-38652 GCA_964394115.1 uncultured Enterobacteriaceae bacterium
GAAGACATCCTGCGCCTTCGCGCGGAAGCATTGATTGCACCTCGAGAGTCGTTCTCTGTTTCCACGCGCGTCAGCCCGGACGAAGATTCCCTCGTGGCTGCGGCGAAGGCGCTGCTCGAAGCGGATAACCCGCTGTTGCTTGCAGGTGACGACGTCACGACCTGCGGGGCTGAAACCGAGTTGCTCGAACTCGCGGAAATACTCGCGTTGCCTGTCGCAGTGTCGTCGCCATTGCCGGTAAGCTGGTCAAAACCGTTCCCAACCCGCAACCCGCTGTATGTCGGACCTTATCTCGCCGCGTCCAGGTTCCCAGGAAAGGTGGATGTGATGTTCAACCTTGGCTCACGCATGCCGCACCCCAGCGGTGGGCCGCTTCAGATTGAACCGGGGACTCGCCTATACGAGCTGCGCAATAACCCAGAAGAACTCGCGCGCAATTATCCTGCGGCCATGTCCTTGTTCGGAGACATAAAGATCGGCACAGCAGGCCTTGCTGAAGCCGTGAAGAGTCTGCTCCCTGCCAGGGAACTGGAGCGGTTACGCGCCGATCGCTATGCGAGAATCAGCACCTACTCCGGGACCGCGCGGGAGTACCGGCGGGATATAGCGCGCAGACGCTGGGATAATGAACCGATCAGCGTGGAGCGACTTGTAATGGAACTCGAGTCTGCGCTTGAACCGGAAACCTGCGTCGTGGCGGAAATTGACTCCGCCATCGGCGCGGTGGATTCACTCATGCATTTCGGAGGACAAGATAAACGATACTTGAGTAATGCAGGGTTTGCCCTTGGCTGGGGATTACCCGCCGCACTGGGCATCAAGCTCGCGATCCCGAACCGGCCGGTGGTAGCCCTTCTTACCGACGGAGGCATACTGTTCAGCGGCCCGCAACCCCTGTGGAGCTACAGTCGGTACCAGGCGCCCGTCACGGTGGTTGTCATGAACAATCGCAGCTACAACAACGAAAGAAATCGGATCTGGGCACAACGTGGAAGACAGTTTCAGTCAGGGCGCGATATGGTGTGCTATCTGGGCGACCCGGACGTGGATTTTGCCAAAATCGCACAGGCATTCGGGGTTGAAAGTGAAACAGTCAGCAAACCGGGTGACATTCGACATGCCCTTGGGCGTAGCCTGCGCGCCAACGGTGACGGCCGGCCGTATCTTCTCGATGTTGTCGTTGGGCGAAGGGGCAACGGCGCCACTTCAACTTGGCACCCGCCGTTCTCCATTGCCGCCCTGGCAAAACAAGGCCGGAGGACCTGAAATGTCGAACTCTCCACTGCTCCGAGTTGTAGTGGCCGCGTTTCTGGCCAAGTCTCTCGCAAGTCTGCCTGTTGCAGCCGCGGCAGACGCCGACGCTGCAACTCTGCTAGTGCAAACCTGCACGCAGTGTCACGATCTCAGTCCCATCACATCGAAACGGGATGGAATCCCGGGCTGGCTGGAAACGGTTGAAGAAATGGTGTTGCGTGGAGCACAGTTGGACTCAACCGAGACCAAACTGGTTGCCAGTTACCTGGGCACAAAGTTCGGGCCCGGCACCAAGCCCATGTCTACAAGCGTCGGCGCGGTTGAGCCCGAGCCCCTGCCAGAGGGTGAAGGCGATATGCTGGTACGCGCCTACTGCGGAATGTGCCACGATACGGATCGTATCACTTCAGTTTCGAGTCAAGTACGGAGCTGGGATGGTTACGTATCGAGCATGTTACTGCGCGGCGGATTCACAATTTCAAAGGCCGAAGTCGAAACCATGGTCCAGTACCTCAACAAATACTTTCCACCCCTCACTGCAATGTCACACTTGGGCCATTGATGCGAATGCAACCCTCAGCTGCGAAGGCACGCCGCCTTCGCAATGATACCGTCCCTGCTAGACGAAGAAGAAAAGGCAGCGCGCGTATCAGGCAGATACTTGATTCCGCGCGCGCGGTGCTGGCGCAGGGCGGGTACTCGCAGTTCACGATGCGCAAGATCGCGCATCATGCGGGGTTGAATCTCGGTCTTGTGCATTACTACTTCCCCAACCGAACCAGCCTCATCAAGGCGCTTACCGCTGACATCGCGGAGGGATATGCGCAACGCCAGGCCCGCATTTTCACGAAGCTCAGCGAACCGATGGAGCGCTTCCTCGCGGTAGTGGACTTTTCAGTCGATGACGCCTTTGCGCAGGATATCAGGAGACTGTTCATCAATCTGTGGGCCCTGCTGGAATCGGAGCGCAGCACCGACGACAATCTGCTCAGCGAGACCTACGCCATGGAGCGGCGCCAGTTTCAAAAGTTGCTCGCACCGATGGCTCTCCCGGTCAACAAACGCAATCTGACTCACAGAATCGTAATTCTGACCGCGATGATTGAAGGACTGATGCTCATGATCAGCACCAAAAACGAAAGCAACGTGGAGCTGAACGGGATTAAGAAGTCGGTTCGTGCACTGGCAAGACGGCTCGCCATGGACCCGACGCTGCTGGATGATTCGTCCATATAACGACGCAGATTGCCGTGTCGCTGCGCTGTACGGCCGCAGACTTGGACAGCGATCCCTTCAATAGTCATTTCCGGGATCAGTCTGTGAATCACGTTTCGGATCAAACTTTTCCTGTTACGCGATTCCAACGCTTGATTGGCGGCGCGCTCACCAGGACAGGAACCATGGGACAATGATCAATTAACCCCTGACAGCTTGAGTGTTTTATATAGAAGTGAGTCAGGTCACCACGTCGCGGATCACCTCTTGCGCAAGTAATACAAAAACGACTATTACTCCGATAGTTATCTGCTGCGACAGCGCCGAGGAATCAGCTTCCCGGTGTTATTCGACTTTACGTGAAGAACCCGTGCGATCGCCGCGTGTGCCATCCGGGTTGAGTACCCAGTATCTGGCGCGTCCTTCGCCGAGCCAAACGTATTCATACTCCCAATGCTGGCCTACCATGCGTGGGTCCATAGCATGGGTGATTTCCAGGGTCATGCGCCCAGGACCGGTGAGAATATACGTGCCACCCACAGCCTCGCCGGTGCGCATCATCAACGCCAAGTCCGCGTCGCTCGGTGCGTCACCGTTGAGCGCTGGCCGTTTCGGATCGTAGTAGATCCATAGCAGGTGTGTGGCGGAAAACACAGCGAATCCATCCACGCCATCGAAAATATGGGTGCCGACCATCTCTGTTGGCGACCAGTCCCGGTCCGCTGCCGCGCCCGGCAGCAGCCACACGCTCAGCAGCAAACAAGCCAGCCTGCGCATGGGGCGGCTACTTTTCGGCCGCGGGTTCCGCAACCGATGCCGGTTTGTCCACGACGAAGATATCACCGACGCAGATCCATTCGCCGGTACGCCGTTCCCACAGAAACAGGATCTTGAATGTGAACGGCGCCACGGTCTGGTCTTCCGGCGTCACGTGAAAATCCGCCCAGTCCCAACCCAGGTCGCCATTCACTTTCGTGGCGAAGGACTCGATTTTCACGCGATTTGGATGGGTTTGAGTGACCTCTACGTACACATTGCGGAGTTGTTCACGCCCCTGGGTGAGCGCCTCGCCCTCGCCGATGGAGATGACGTCCTCGCTGTAGAACTTCGTGACGATTGTGTCAGCATCGTGTTCGGCGAATGCCTTTTCCTTGAGGTCGTACTTGGCGCGGATGGCATGCTTGAATGCAATCAGATCCGCATCCCCGGCAGCCGGGGCCGGTGCTGCCACAACGATGAACAGCAGGAGCCACAAGGAACGCTTCAGGTTCGATTTCATGCTCGCCTCCTCACGCTATTTCCAGGACCTGATTCGCGGCCCGCTCGCCCTCTTCCATGGCGGTCTGCATAAGTTGCGCACCCGTCAGTTCCGAATGGCCGAAGCTGATGCGGCCATGGCGATTGCGGATCACGCTGCTGGGTGCGGGTTTGCCGTTTTTTCCGGAGAAGAATCCCGGCCCTGCCACCGCGTAGGCGTGGCCCCAGCGGTTCGCGACGATGCCTGCCACGTCGCGTTTCGCGTCGAAGCCGGCTGACCCAAACATCTTCGTCATTTGAGCCAGGATGCCGTGCTCGATGTCCTTGAACGACATGCCGAACAGCGACATGCGCGCTGCCACGCACTGCTCCGCCAGCGGCATGCCTGGGTGCAGGAACGGGATGTACATGTTCAACACGATGGGCTTGTTGGGATCGAGCGGCATGGGTTCCTTGCCGTCGATAATAAGCTGCCGGCGAAGCGCCATGAACCAGCCGAAGCCCTCGAACCAGCGCGCTGCGGTAATGCCCAGTTTCTCCATGAACTTCCAGTTCCGCAGAGCGACGTTTAGCGTCAGCATCGGGGCGTGATGGAACTCGCCCATGGCATCCACGTATTCGGGTGGCAGCTCCCTGACGATTCGCTTGTTGAGGTGCTGGTGCCCGGCCATTACCACCTGGCGCGCGGTGACGCGGTGTAATTTGCCGTCCTTGTGATAAGTCACGAACACCTTTTTCGCAGATTGCGGCGAGCCATCATGGCGCACGTCCACAACCAGCGATGACAGACGCAAGCGCACGGGCTGGTTGGGCTTGTCAAGCGACTCCCATCGCACTGCGCCGTATAGGATTTCACTCAGGGAACTCCCGCCCTGTAACGCGTCCGGAATCAGCTTCTTGAGGAAATGCCGGAGGACGCCGGCATTTCCACCCGGAAGGCATGCCAGCTGAATATAATCCGTCGGGTCGCCCATGTTATGTAGTCGCTTGTACCCAATAACACCAGGCTGAATGAACTCGTATGCCTGTGCTGCAGAAATCACGTCACAGCCCAGCCCACAACCCATGGACGCACCTACGGGGCTGATGTAGGAACACACGTCCTTCGATACGCCAACGACGTTGGTGAGAAAGTCCTGGTAGGTCATGGAATCCAGGTATTCGTACCAGTCCTTGCGATCCGGCGGCGTGCGGAACAAATCCATCCAGACATAATCCTGTTTCAGCTTCTCCGGGATGGGTGCCTCCGCAAATCGATTCGACCAGGGATTCATGACCCAACCCTTGTTCTCGTAAAAGAAACCAGTGTCGGCGGCTTCCCACTGGATATGCATGGGGCCATAGGGATCCGTACCCACCCGCAGGTCCTTCTTTGTGCCCTTCAATTTCTGGAACTCGAATTCCCCGGGCAGGCCCAGTTCCTTCTGATAGCGATGGTAGGCGCCGATCCGCGCGGCGCCGGCTGGGGGCCACACCATTCCAGTGGACCCCTGGGGCGCCCACAGGTGCGTGCCGTCCACGTCGAATTCATTGGTCTTCGCCTCGCCGCCGAAGATGGGATGGTTGTCCAGCATCAGGATGCGATCGTCTGGCCGTTCCTTCAAGTACGTGTATGCGGCGGAGTTGCCCGCGAACCCGGCGCCGACCACAACGAGGTCGTAGGTCTCGCCGGTATCCACGGCACCCTTCAGCATCTTGTCGTACGCCCCGGTGCGCAAACCATGACCAACATTCACGACGTCGTGCGTATTGCCGTTGGACTTCGCGTAATCGCCGATACCTCCGGGGCCGGTCCAATCCGGTCCGAGGCCCATGAGCGGCGCGGGGATCGTCTGGGCGCTGGCTTCGCGCATGAACCCCGGCGCGCTGCTGGACAACAGCGCCGCGCCGGCGCCAAGCAACGTGCCGCCGACGAAGTCGCGGCGGGTGACGGAATTGTCCAGATTAATGAACCGCGAGGGAATATCCGATTTGTTCTTCTTTGACATGGAGTCTACTCCGGGAATTAGGGGGTCGGAGCGGAGGCTCCGGCCCCGGTGTGATTTCCTTGGGGGGGGGGCGACGGTTACTCCCACTTGTACGAGATGGAACCGCCCACCCAGCGCGGCTGGCCGAAGGTGTCGTTGCCGAAGCCGAGGGCGCTGATGTCCAGCGCGTAGATGCGGTATTCCTCGTCGGCCACGTTGTGCACGAACACGGCCGCCTGCCACTTGTCGTCGCCGGAGGTCCAGGACGCGCGCAGGTTGCCGACGATGTAGGAACCTTCTTCCTCGTAGGGATGGCAGATGACGGTAAAGCAAACGTCATCCTGCCAGTTGAAATCTGCCTGCAACGCCACGGTGCCGTTGTAGAACGATGCCCAGGAATAGCGCACCAGGCCGTTCAACTCCACGCCCGGCGCCAGCGGGAATTCACGATCATCCACGCTTCCGTCCGGCAATGTCACGTCCTTGACCTCATCGTCCAGAAACGCGGCGCCGAAGACGACGTCCCAGCCGTCCGCGGGATTGAGGAACAACTCCACTTCGCCGCCCCAGGCCTCGGCGTCGTTGTTGCCGATGGCCTGGGCCAGGCCACCTATGAGACCGAAGGCCTGGTAGTCGTTGTAGTCGTAGTAGAACACGTCGCCGTTCAGCCGTGCCTTGCCGTCCATGAACGTGGTCTTGAAGCCCAGTTCAAAACTATGTAGCACTTCCTCGTCATGGGCGATCGACGGCACGAAGGCATCTCGCGGCGCACCCGGCGGCGGGAGGAAGATGGGCGCTGCCCAGTTTCCGCCCTTGTGGCCGCGGTTGAAGCTGAAGTACGTCAGCAGGTCTTCCGTGGGTTTCCAGTCAATCTCGGCGCGCACCGAGACGTTCTCCCAGCTCTGCTCCGCGATTTCCGGGAACGTGGTGTCGTCGAGGACGAACAGGTCGCCGAAGTTGTCGGTAACCTTGAAATCCTGCTCCTTGTCATCTTCCGTGTAGCGTACACCCAGGATGCCGGTCCATTCCGGCGTGAAGTCGTATTCCACCTGGCCGAAAAGCGCCCAGGATTCCGTGCTCAGCTCCCAGTCACCGAGGGGAATGAACTTCAATCCCGGCGGCGCACCGAATAGGTTGTCAATGCCAAGGGTCACCGTTGACGTGTAATCGCCGGTCATGTCGAGGTAATAGAAACCCGCCACCCAGCGCAGCACATCCATGTCGCCGTTGAAGCGGATTTCCTGTGAGAACTGGTCCGATTGTTGCCCGGTGGTGAAATTGAACTGCTGGATGGGCGAACCCTCGGTATCCTCCTGGTAGTCCTTGTTGATGGTCAGGTAGTCGGTAATGGAGGTCACCGTCACTGTGTCGGACAACTCCCACGTCAGATGCAGGTTGCCCCCCAAGATGTCGCGTTCGAAGAATCCGGTGTCCTCGATGGACGCGGTAAACGGGTCGTTGTCCGGTTCCTTGAACCCGGCGAGATCGCAGCCTGGGCACGTGCCCCAGAAGTTCTCGTCCGGCGCAATGGGTTCGCCCTGCAACTCGGCATTGGGCTTCAGCGCCTTCCAGCTGTAGGTGTTGCCCACGGTGTCCGTGGTGCTGTAGGTAATCTTCGCAAGGGCCGTGAACGAGTCGGTGACGTCCCACTCCAGTTGCCCGCGCACGTTGTAGTTCTCGTCACCGCGCAGATCCTTGCCGATGCGGTTCTCGATGTAGCCGTCATGGTAGTTCGTAGCCACGGACACGCGCCCGCGCAGCGTGTCGGTGAGCGGGCCGCCGGCGGCACCCTCGAACTTGATCTGATCGTAATAACCCAGCGTCAATTCGCCATAGCCCTCAAAGGTATCCGTGGGCTTGCGGCTGATGAAATGCAGCAGGCCGCCCGTGGCATTGCGCCCGAACAGGGTTCCTTGGGGACCGCGCAGCACCTCGATGCGCTCCATGTCGAACATCTGCGTGGCCGCGGCGCCCATGGACGCGATATAGGATTCGTCGGAGTACACGGCAACGGGCGGCTCAAGATGATCGGCGAAGTCGTTCTGGGACACGCCGCGGATGGTGATGTTGGTCAGGGACGGGTGGAACTGGTTGATGGTGACGCCGGGGGTCTGGGCCGCCACGTCCACGGTGCTGGTGTAACCCAGTTCACGCACCTGGTCGCCGCTGAAGGCAGTGACGGAAATACCCACGTCCTGGATGCTCTGCTCGCGCTTCTGCGCTGTCACCACCACCTCTTCGATGACCGACTGCTGTTGGGCCGAAGCCACGGCCGACAACAACAGCAATAAAATGAGCAGACCGGCAACCCGGCTGCGCCCCGGGACTTGAGAGTAGTTTGCCATTGCGAAATCCCCCTGTTGCGGAAAGGAATTATCAACTAATATAAGGATATTATGTCACTTGACCAAATGTCAATGAGCCTATGAGCGCGAAGCTGAAAATCGCAGCCAAAGCGAATTCCCGGGACCCGACGCCGAAAGTACCGTCGCGCAAGGCGCTGGGACGAAAGGATGCGGTACTCCAGGCCGCACACCGTGTGCTCGCTGATGAGGGGTACGCGCAATTTTCCCTGCGCAATGTCGCGGCAGCGGCAGATATGCATCTCAGCAACCTGCAGTACTACTTCCCTTCCCGCAGTGCGCTAATCAGGGCGTTGATGGAATACGTCCAGGCCGGCTATCTGGCCAAATATGCGGAGAAGTTCGCGGCTCTGCCGGCGGACCCCATGCCGCGGTTCGCGGCCATGGTGGATTATCTGATCGAGGACATTCACAGCGCCGGGACCCGGCGCTTCTTCATCCAGCTCTGGGCGCTGCTGGACTCGTTCGACGGCGAAGCACGCCTGCTGAACGAAATGTATTCAATGCACCTCAATACAATTTCCGGAATCATCAAGGAAATAAATCCGGCCCTTTCGCGCGGCACCCTGCAACAACGAACCGCGATGATCGCATCGATGATTGAAGGAATGATGCTGATGGTGGCTGACGCGGATATGCATACGCGCCCGGGCGAGGAAACCATTTCCGTGGCCATGCGCGAGCAGATCCTGCGCATCGCCACCGACCCCGAGCGATCCCCCAAAGGAGGGAAACCATGAGCACACAATTGCAGGATTCCATCGCGTCCCTGGTCCGCCGCCAGCGCCTCGGCCATTCGCTGGAGCAGGCCTTCTACACAGATGCCGACATTTACCGGCGCGACGTGGATCGTGTCCTCAGCCACCAGTGGCTCGTGGTGGACCATGTATCCCGCATCCCCAACTGCGGCGATTATTTCCTGTTCGAGATCGGCAACGAGTCCATTATTGTCGTACACGAGGATGCGGCGAAGGTCAGCGCCTTCTTCAACGTGTGCCGCCATCGCGGCTCGCGCGTGTGCCTGGAGCCCGAGGGCCACAAGGGTGCGTTCACGTGCCCATACCATGCCTGGACCTACAACCTGGACGGCACCTTGCGCTCCGCGCGCCTGATGCCCGCAGATTTCGACAAGGACGCCAACGGGCTGCACCATTGCCACGTACGCGTTCTGGAGGGGTTCATCTTCGTGTGCCTTGCCCAGGGCACACCGCCGGATTTCGACAGCGCCTACCGCCCGTTTTCCAAGTGGCTGGAATTCCATGGGCTTGTCGATGCGCGCATTGCGGCGGCCCGCTCGTACCCCACCTCAGCCAACTGGAAACTCGTCGTGGAGAACTTCATCGAGTGCTATCACTGTGCGCCGGCGCACCCCGAATACTGCTCCGTCCATCCGCCGGAACTGCTGCTTGCCTATGGCGCCGGCCCGGGATCAGGGCCCGAGGAAGCTGAGGAAAAGTATGCCGCCGAACTCGCGGCGTGGGAGTCACGGGCTCGGGCCCTGGGACATCCCTTCGGCTTCGCGCTGGCGGACGGGGCCGATTCCATGCACCTGCGCATGCTGGTACGCGTACCCATCGGCGGGGATCACAAGACCGAGACCCGTGACGGCAAACCGGCGTCGAAACTCATGGGGCGATATCGCGATTTCGACGGCGGAGAGACTGCCTGCGTATTCAATGCCGTCAGTTATCTGCTGGCCCATAACGATTTCGCCCTGTTGTTCCGTTTCACGCCACGGGCCCCGTTGCAGACGGACGTGGAGGTACGCTGGCTCGTGGCCGGCGACGCCGTGGCGGGCCGCGACTATGACGTAGACAACCTGATTTGGTGCTGGGATGCGACACTCAAACAGGACAAGAAGATCACCGAGGACAATCAGTCCGGCGTGACGTCCAGCCGCTACCGCCCGGGCCGATACTCGGAGCACGAGGGGCGCGTGGGCATTTTCATTGACTGGTATCTACGGCAACTCTAACTACCGCGGCGTAAAAAAGCGCCACATATGCCGCCGCTCCCTTTCGTCTCCTGGCTCCAGACGCACAATCCAGCGCGTACATCTATTCCTTTCTGGCGAACTACGCTCAGATGAATTCGCCTGGCTGGTCGTGGGTCTCCTTGCTGGCCGCGGTCATGTTTCTGGCGCAGATGGCCGGCTACATGATGCCGCTGCTGGTGGGAGCCACAATCGAATCTGCCGGGCTCGACGCCGGCCAGGCCGGCATGCTTGGAACGCTGGAATTCGGAACTGGCGCTGTCTTGACGCTGGTGATCTCGCCCTACGTCAATCTCATGCCGCTGCGCCACCTGCTGATCGCCGCCATTCTGTTGACGGCTCTTGCCCAGTTCGCTTCAGCACTGGCAGGAAGCTTTGAGCTTCTGGCAGTGTTCCGGATTTTCGTCGGTATCGGCGAGGGAGGCTTCCTGGCAATCGCAAATGCGTTGATTGCCACATCGACCTGCCCCGAAAGTGTTTACGGACGTGTGGCGGCGATCATGGCTGCCGGATTTGCACTGCTCCTGTTTGTACTGCCAGCGGTGGTAGAAAGAGGCGGACATGCAGCACTGTATACAACCCTTGGCATGATGCCCCTGCTCTTCCTGCCGCTGGTTCGACACATTCCATCGAGGATTTCAGCGGCGATGCCTCGGGCTGCTGCGGCTTCGCAATCTGCAACCTCATTGCAGGTCGTCCTGCTCGCGGTTGCTGTTTCAGTTCTTTACATGACCCAGGGAGGTATGTACTCGCTGGCGGAAAGGATTGGCCATGGCGCGGGCGTCGATTCTGGAAGAATTGGTGTGGCATTGGGACTATCGGCTGTCGCAGGGATCGCCGGTGCGTCCCTCGCTGGCTGGCTCGGAGTCCGGTATGGACGCCTGATTCCCATGGCGACGGGAATTCTGCTAAGCGGACTTTCCTGTCTCACACTCGGGACTTTCCTCGGGGATTTCGTGTATATCACTACATTACTGATCTACGGCTTCACTTTCATGTTTACAGTAGCCTATGTCTTCGGTCTTGCCGCAGCGCTGGATCCCCTCGGCCGTCTGGCTGTTGGGACCGCGGGATTCATCAATGTCTCCTATGCCGCGGGACCTGCGATTTTCGGTTACCTGTCCATCGATTTTTCCTATACACACCTCGGTCTGGCGACTCTCGTCCTCTGCATACTTGCCGCAGGCCTGGTAACGCGCATCGTCGTTTCAATGGACTTATCCGGGCGGGTCTACGGGCCAATTAATGCATCCAATTGATAGAGAACTTCAATGACCGGGCTGGCAGAATAATCGCTGATGAATCAATAGCGGTCCTTAATCTACAGACAACCGCCAGGTATTACAGTAATTTGGATGTTAGCCCTTTGCATTCGGCCGGGAATCGCCGTACGGGCGACGCACAAAACGACCGTCCACGGATGGACCCTGCGCCACCCTGTTAGAATCCCGGCACACTTAGCCATATTCCGGGGAGAACTCCGTGCTGCAATGGCTGTTTGGAAATGACGATCCCGTGGACGTCAACAGCCGGCGCACGCTTTTCGCGGCCATATACATGGCGGTCATCGGCCCCGAGGTGTTCATCGTCCAACCTGGATTCGTGTTGGGGATGGTGAAATACCTTGGCTTCTCTGAAACCACCGCCGGGGATATTGCGTCCGCCG
>CAYMXG010000002.1:0-31069 GCA_964394115.1 uncultured Enterobacteriaceae bacterium
AATGCCCCCACGTTTCGATACGACCAGATGTACAGCTTCAACGACTTCAGTTCAATGCACAGCGTGTCGGGGACATACTCAAATTCGAGCGTGGCAAAATCCGGCTGCCCGGTGCGCGGGCACAGGCAGGTGAACTCCGGGATCGACATGCGAATTGTGTAATCCCGGCCCGGCTCGGGATTGGCAAAGGTTTCTAGGGCAGTCGACGGTTGCGTTGACATATTTAGCCGCGGTGACGGCGGACCTGGGCGGCGAACCATAACACAATTCGACCGTTTGAAATGCCCGGTGCGGGGAACAAAAAATGCCTTCCGGAATCTGTCAATTCTTCATGCAGTTAGGGCCAACTTATATACACCCGCTGAGCAGCACCGGAATGCTTGTGCGCCGCGTTGGTTTCTCGGTATCGTAGCGGTCATGCGTTTGCGCAAGATAAAACTCGCCGGTTTCAAATCATTTGTCGACCCCACCACGCTGATCGTGCCGGGCAACCTGGTCGGAATCGTCGGGCCCAACGGCTGTGGCAAATCCAACATCATTGACGCTGTCACCTGGGTCATGGGCGAGAGTTCCGCCAAGCATCTGCGTGGCGAATCGCTGACAGATGTCATATTCAATGGGTCGAATTCGCGCCAGCCGGTCGGCCAGGCCGCGGTGGAACTGATGTTCGACAACAGCGAGAACAAGCTCGGCGGGCAGTATGCGAGCTACAACGAGATCTCGGTCAAGCGTCAGATAGATCGCGAAGGCATCTCGGTCTATTCACTCAACGGCACGCGTTGCCGGCGCAAGGATATCCAGGGGCTTTTTCTTGGCACCGGACTCGGTCCGCGCAGTTACGCCATCATTGAACAGGGGATGATCTCAAGGTTGATCGAAGCCAAACCGGATGAACTGCGCACGTTTATCGAGGAGGCTGCGGGCATCTCCAAATACCGGGAGCGCCGCCGCGAAACGGAAAATCGCATGCGCCATACGCGTGAAAACCTGGCGCGGCTGAATGACATTCGCGACGAATTGGCGAAACAGATTGACCACCTGCAACGGCAGGCACGGGCCGCGGAACGGTACCAGGTCCTCAAGGAAGAGGAGCGCCGGGTGCGGGCCGAATTGCTGGTGCTGCAGTGGCGCGACCTGAATACGGTGGCAGAGGAGCGCGCGCAGGTGGTGCGCGCCCGTGAGAACCAGGTCGAGCTCGGTATCGCGGAACTGCGCAATACAGAGGCAGGGCTGGAACGCGATCGCGCGGGGTTGACCAGCGCCAATGAGAAGTTCAATCAGGCACAGTCCGGATTTTATGAGATCGGAGCGGCCATTTCGGCATTGGAACAGCGACTGCACTCCGGTGAGGAACGCATACAGTCCCTGACCCAGGAACTGGAGAAAGTGCAGTCGGCGGCCCGCACCGCCGAACAACAACTCGGCAGTGATCGGCAGCGGCTGGACCAATTGCTGCGTGACACCGATTCCCTGCAGCCACAACTGGAAGGGTCGCGATCGGAGAGTGGTACCGCCTACGGCACCCTCGGTCAGTCAGAGCAGGCACTGCAGGGTTGGCAGGTAGAGTGGGATGCATTGCATGGTGCGGCAATGGAGACTGCGCGCCAGGTTGAAACCAGCCGCAGTCGCATCGAGCACCTGGAACTGGCGCACGAGGAAATTCGCGAACAGCGCGCGGTGCTGCAGCACGAGACTGAAACCAATGTTGGGCAGGGCCTGATCAATACCCAGCGGCAGGCGGAGGAACAATTGAGCGAGTCTGATTCCGCCGCGGCCCGGGCGCGCGCCCACTCGGAATCCGTGCAGAAGGAACTGATCGGAGTGCGCGCCCAGGCCGAAGTTGCGGCCACCGCGCTGTCCGGACTCCGCATCCGGTTGCAGGAAACCAGCAGCGAGATCGCGGCACTGGAGTCCATGCAGGGCGGGACTGCCGGCACCCATGGTGAGAATCTGGAGCGCTGGCGCAGGAACGCCGGTCTCGAAACGGCTGCACGTCTGATCGATGGTTTAACCGTGGACAAGGACTGGACGCAGGCACTGGAGACGGTTCTTTACGGGCGTTTGCAGGATCTCGCCGCCACTGATTTCAACGCCGCCATTACCGCACTTGATCGTCTGGATGGTGGCCGCATCGGCATTTTCTCCGCGGCCGGCGCATCAGCCGGCGCCCCGGATGGGAACCGGCCGCCCCGCCTGCTGGACAAGGTGCGCGCGCCCTGGTCCCTGGGCAGTTTGCTGGATGGAATTTACGTTGCCGACGACCTTCAGTCCGCGCTCCGTTTGCGCGCGAAGCTGGCGGGCACCGAGTCCGTTGTCACTCGTTCCGGTCTCTGGCTGGGCAACGGTTGGGCCGTGGCCAACCGGCCCAGTGAACAGGAAGGCAGCTTGTTGGTACGCGAGCGGCGCTTGCAGGACCTCCGCACCAGCCGTGGCAGCCTGCAGCGGGACATCGAGCAACAGGATCAGGTTCGCTTCAAGGCAGTGCAACGGACCGTGGAACTGGAGCAGGAGGTGACCGCGGCGCAGCGGCAGATGAATGCAGCCCAGGCCAGTCTGGCTGATCTGCGTTCCACCGATGCCGGCCTGCGGGCGCGACTCGACGCGGCCCGGGAACGCCATGAACAGGTGCAGGATGAGTTGCAGGATCTGGATGCGCAGGAGGTTCGCTGCGGCGACGAGTTGACGTCCGCCCGTCAACGCCTGGAGCGTGCCCAACAGGATGAATCCGGACTCTCCGAGCAGCGCAACCGGCTCTTGGCGTTGCGCGACCAGCATCGGGCCGCGGTGGAGCAGGCGCGCGCCCGTTGGCAGTCGACCCACGAACACAGTCACGAGATCGCATTGCGACTGGAGGCCCTCAGTTCCCAGCGTGCCTCCATTGAACAGGCGATGGAACGTGTAACCCGGCAAATCCAGAGTTACCAGGCCCAGCATACGGATCTTGAGCAGGCACGCACGGCGACGCGCGAACCACTGGCCGGGTTGCGTACGCAACTGGAATCCCGGCTGGGAGAGCGCGTGCATATCGAACGGGAACTGGCTGCGTTTCGGGATGCCGTTCAGGCCGTGGATGGCAGTCTGCGGGAAGGGGAACGCCTGCGGTCGGAGCAGGAACGGAACATCCAGTCCTTGCGTGATGAACTGGAGGCGGCACGGATGGCGGCACAGGAAATAACGGTCCGGCTGCAGACACTGGTCGAGCAACTGGCCGCAGCGGGCCACGAGCCCCAAAACCTGTTGCCAGGCCTGGGACGGGACGCCACCATTTCCGCATGGACGGAACGGCTGGAATCCCTCACCCGGCGTATCGAACGGCTGGGCGCCATTAACCTGGCGGCCATTGACGAGCATCGCCAGTTCACCGAGCGCAAGGAGTACCTGGATCGTCAGCATGCCGACCTGACCGAGGCACTGACCACGCTCGAGACTGCCATTCGCAAGATTGACAAGGAATCCCGCACCCGTTTCCAGGAAACGTTCGATCGTCTGAACGCCAATCTGAAGGAAACCTTCCCGATCCTGTTTGGCGGCGGCCACGCCTATCTGGAACTCATAGGCGAGGACCTGCTGGAGACGGGCGTCAGTGTCATGGCGCGCCCGCCGGGCAAGCGCAACAGCAATATTCACCTGTTGTCCGGCGGCGAAAAGGCCCTCACCGCCGTGGCATTGGTGTTTTCGATCTTCAAGTTGAACCCGGCCCCCTTCTGTATCCTGGACGAGGTGGACGCGCCCCTGGATGATTCCAATACCGCGCGTTTCAGCCAGCTGGTCGCGGAAATGGCGCGCGACGTGCAATTCATATTCATCACCCACAACAAGATCACCATGGAAATTGCCGAGCAATTAATGGGAGTCACCATGCAGGAAGCGGGGGTATCGCGCCTGGTGTCAGTGGATGTGGACGAAGCCGTACGCATGGCTGCAACTGCCTGAGCGGGCACCCCACGCAGGGAGTCATGTGTGACTGATCTGCGCGTGGTCCTGCTGGTGGCCGGCGTCCTGATCCTGGTGCTGATCTGGATGCTGGAAATGCGTCGTGAACGCAATGTGCAACGCCACCGCACTGTGTTGCGGCAGCGGTCAACACCCTCCTATCACGACGAAAAAGAGCCTGTGTACCGGGACGAAAACCCGGATCCACACGCGCAGACTGCGGATCTGCCGCCCATGTCCCCAACGGGAACCGGACGGCGCGCGGACGCAGAATCAGCTGGACCGGCGCCGGCAGATTTCATTGCCATTCATGTGCAGGGCGCAGCCAAGTCCACGTTTGCTCTCAGCGCGGTGTTCAGCGCCGCAGAATCCGCCGGGCTGGTATTCGGCGATCGGCAGATATTCCACATGCCTGGAGTAAACAGCAGTGCCGCCCCCCTGTTCAGCATGGCCAGCATGCTGGAACCAGGAACGTTTTCGAGGGATGACACGGCCCAGCCAACCCGTGGACTTACGCTGTTCATGTGTCTGCCCACGGACACAGATGCGAGCATCGTTTTTGATCTCATGCTGCACACGGCGGAGCTGCTGGCCACCAGTCTGGGCGGAGTCGTGAATGGCATGGACCGCCAGCCCTTGAGCCAGGATCGCATCGCGGCCCTGAGGCAAAAGGTCGCCGGCCGGGGATCCTGAATGCCACGCGCCAGCCGGGGCCAGGCAGATGGCGCGCGCAGGGCCGGGGAGTTGCGCCGCGTAATCGAGGAACACAACTACCGATATTACACGCTGGATGAACCCAGCATTCCGGACGCCGAATACGACGCGTTGATGCGCGAACTCCGGCGCCTGGAGCAGGCCCACCCTGATCTCGCGACGGCCGATTCACCAACTCAACGCGTCGGTGCGCAGCCGGCGACGGCATTTGCCGAAGTCCCGCATCAATTGCCGATGTTGTCGCTGGATAATGCATTTGACGAGGAAGACCTGCGCGCATTCGACCGCCGGGTGTGTGATCGGCTGGGCCAGCCGCTGGTGCAATACGCCGCGGAGTTGAAGCTGGACGGCCTGGCGGTCAACATCCTTTACCGGCACGGCGTACTCGAGCGTGCCGCCACGCGTGGCGATGGCGCGATCGGGGAGGATGTCACCGCCAACATCAGGACCATTCGCAGCATCCCGTTGCGCCTGCGCACTGGAGCGAAAGTACCGGATGAAATTGAAGTACGCGGCGAAGTCATCATCCGCAAACAGGATTTCGCGCGTCTGAATCAGGAACAGGCGGTAGCGGGGGACAAGACGTTTGTGAATCCGCGCAACGCCGCCGCCGGCAGCCTGCGGCAACTGGACCCGCACAACACGGCACGCCGGCGGCTGTCGTTTCTGGCCTATGGCATCGGGGCCACCAGCACCCCGCCGCCTTGCGAGCGCCAATCACAAATGCCCGCCTGGCTGCAAACTCTCGGATTGCCAGTCAGCCCGTTGACGGAACAGGTCACGGGCGTCGATGGCTGCATCGATTATTACCGCCGCATCGGAGCGGGCAGGGAGCAATTGCCATTCGAGATCGACGGCGTTGTCTTCAAGGTGGATGAATTCCGCGCGCAGGAATTGCTCGGCTCTGTCACGCGGGCGCCGCGCTGGGCCATTGCCAGCAAATATCCGCCGCAGGAGGCGCGCACCCGCGTACTGGACATCGAAGTCCAGGTGGGCCGCACCGGGGCACTGACACCGGTGGCGCGACTGCAGCCGGTGTTTGTCGGCGGCGTCACCGTGACCAACGCCACCCTCCACAATGAAGACGAGGTTCGGCGCAAAGACGTGCGAGTCGGCGATACAGTGACCGTGCGCCGCGCCGGCGACGTCATCCCGGAGCTAACCGGCGTGGACCTCACGCAGCGGCCGGATGCTACACGGCCCTTTGCAATGCCCAGGGCTTGCCCGGTTTGTGGGTCACCGGTTGAGCGCACTGCGGACGAGGCCGTGACACGGTGTAGTGGCGGGCTGCATTGCCCGGCACAATCGATCCAGTCCATCCTGCATTTTGCCAGTCGTCGCGCCATGGATATTGACGGACTCGGCGACAAACTCGTGGAACAGTTGTTTGAACGCCACCTGGTGCACGACGTGGCTGATCTGTACAAGCTGGATGCGGACACGCTGGCAGGACTGGATCGCATGGGCACGAAGTCTGCACAAAATCTTGTGGGGGCAATCGACAGAAGTCGTTTCACGCGCCTGGATCGGTTCCTGTTTGCGCTGGGGATCCGCGATGTCGGCGAGGCAACTGCCCGCGCCCTCGCCACGCATTTCGGGGACCTGCAGCCGGTCATGGAAGCAGGCGAAGAGGATTTGCTGGCGGTGCCGGATGTAGGGCCGGTGGTGGCCGGGCGGATCCGTGTCTTCATGGCGGACGCCCGCAATCGCGGGATTATCAAGCGACTTCTGGATGCAGGCGTGACCTGGGGAAAGGTCCCTGTGTCGACCGGGGCGGGGAACCTGCAAGGCAAGACGTTCGTGCTCACCGGGACGCTGTCCACGCTGCCCCGCGAAGACGCCAAGGAACGCCTGAAGTTGCTTGGCGCGAAGGTCTCCGGCAGCGTTTCGAAACGCACCGACTATGTGGTCGCCGGCGCGGATCCGGGCAGCAAGCTGGAGCAGGCACGCAAGCTGGGCATCACGATCCTGGACGAACAGGACCTGTTGAAATTGTTGAACTGAGCCAGCGTTATCGGGCCGGGTCGTTACCGCGACGGCGCGGACCCAGGATGGTGTCATGGGCCGGCACGTCCCGGCCCGCCTCCGGAAAATCAAGTGAGTAATGCAGGCCGCGGCTTTCTTTGCGCAGGATGGCCGACTCGATGATCAAGGCGGCGACGTCTGCCAGGTTGCGCAATTCGATGAGGTCACTGGTGAGCCGGAAATTGCCGTAATAATCCTGGATTTCGGCCTGCAACAGGCTGGAACGGTGGCGTGCGCGCTGCAAGCGCTTGTTGGTGCGCACGATGCCCACGTAGTCCCACATGAAGCGGCGAATCTCGTCCCAGTTGTGCGCCACCACCACTTCCTCATCCGAATCGGCGACCTGGCTCTCATCCCATTCAGGCGCGGCCGGCGGCAGCTGGACCTCCTGCATGCGCGCGCGGATATCGGTGGCGGCGGCCGCGGCAAATACGACGCATTCCAGCAGGGAATTACTCGCCATGCGGTTGGCGCCGTGGAGCCCGGAGCAGGAAACTTCGCCGATGGCGTACAGGCATTCCAGATCCGCACGACCACGTAAATTGATAAGTACTCCGCCACAGGTGTAATGGGCCGCGGGCACCACTGGAATAGGCCCCTTGGTCAGGTCGAATCCATACTGCAGGCAGCGCGCATAGATGGTCGGGAAATGCTCGACGATGAAATCTGGCGGACGATGGCTGATATCCAGGTAAACACATTCGCTGCCGAGGCGCTTTATTTCATGATCGATGGCGCGGGCCACGATATCCCGGGGCGCCAATTCCGCCCGCGGGTCGAAGCGCGGCATGAAACGGGTGCCGTCGGGCAGCAACAGTTGCGCCCCTTCGCCACGCAATGCCTCCGAGATCAGAAAGGACTTCGCCGCAGCGTGATACAGGCAGGTGGGGTGGAACTGGATGAATTCCATGTTGGCAATGCGGCAACCGGCGCGCCAGGCCATGGCAATGCCGTCGCCGGTGCATATGTCGGGATTGCTGGTATACAGGTACACCTTGCCGGCGCCGCCGGTGGCCAGCACGGTGAAACGGGCACGAAACACGCTTACAGCGCCGGTTTTGCCATCAAAAACGTAGGCCCCAAGACAACGCCCGTTGGGCGTGCCCAGATGCCGCCCGGTAATCAGGTCCACGGCAGTATGAAACTCGAACAGGCTGATGTTGGCGTGGCTTCTGGCCTGACCCTCGAGCGACGTCTCAATGGCCTTTCCGGTGGAGTCCGCGGCATGGAATATGCGCCGGTGGCTGTGCCCCCCCTCCTGGTGGAGGTGGTATTCCGTTCCCCCGGGCTCACGGGTAAAGTTCACCCCGATCCGGTCCAGCCACTGGATGCTTTCGGGACCGTGCTGGACCACATACCGGACCACGTCCTCCCGGCACAACCCGGCACCCGCCTCCAGTGTGTCCTGCACATGGGAGGTGAGGGAATCGCAGGCATCCCGGACCGCGGACACCCCTCCCTGTGCGTAAAGCGTGGCCCCTTCTGCCAGGACGGCCTTTGACAGGACCGCCACCCGGGCGAAATCCGCCAGCCGCAAGGCGACGCTGAGACCCGCAGCCCCGCTCCCGATTACCAGAACATCGAACTCGTATTGGTTACCCATGAGTATTGAGATAATATAGATAAAAAATTGCCTAAGCCATTGATTAAGAGCGAAACTTAGCCCTGAATCTCTGCGCCGCCACGGCAGGCGGCGCGCGAGAATCTCCACCGTTGCACACTCCAGGCACGCGAAAACCCCATGGGAAGTGAGGTTACAGATCAGATTCTGGTGCAGCGCGTCAAGCGGGGCGAAAAGGCCGCCTTTGACGCCCTGGTGCTGCGTTACCAGTCCCGGATTGTGAGCCTGGTTTCACGCTTTGTACGGAACCCAACCGATGCTTTGGATGTCACACAGGAGGCGTTCCTGAAGGCATACCGCGCGCTGCCCAGTTTTCGGGGGGAGAGCGCCTTCTACACCTGGATGTACCGGATTGCGGTCAATACCGCCAAGAATTATCTGGCGGCCCAGGTTCGCCGACCGCAGGAGATGGACTCTCCGGACCCGGATCTTGAACAGTTTGAGCTGGAAAACGCGGCAGTGGAAATGGATACTCCGGAGCACCTGCTATTGACGGAAGAAATTCAGAATACGGTCATTGCAGCCATTGATGCCCTGCCCGAGGATCTGCGCACGGCAATCACATTGCGTGAACTGGACGGGCTGAGTTATGAGGAAATAGCGGTTGCCATGGAGTGCCCGGTGGGCACCGTGCGTTCGCGCATATTTCGCGCACGCGAGGCCATCGACCTGAAATTGAAACCCTTGTTGGACAACTGAGACGTGGCCATGAACGAGAAAAAACTGGAAGCATTGTCAGCGCTGATGGACGGAGAGTGCTTTGATTCCGACTCCGGTTCCTTGAACGGTTGGACGCGCGATGAAGGCATGCGGGCGACCTGGGGCCGCTACCATCTCATCTCCGATTGCATCCGCGGCACGTTGCCGCGGCACCTGGATACGGCGCTGGCAGGGCGCATTGCCATGGCTCTCAGAAGTGAGCCTGCCATACTGGCACCCGATGCGGTGACGTCGCGCCCGTGGTTGAAGCCGCTGGCCGGCATGGCGATTGCGGCATCGGTTGCGACCCTCGCTGTCGTTGGCATCCAGGTAAGCAGAACTGAAACCCCGGGCGCGGGACCGGAACCGTCCGTGGCCAGCCAGATGCCCGCAATTCCCGGCGGATCCGGCGGGCAACTCAACCTGGCGGCAGGGAATGGCGAGACGCGACCGATACGTCCGCTCGACCCGGCGCGCCGCGCCGATGCCCGTTTGAACCGCTACCTGATCAACTACAACGAACAGCGTAGCAATGACGCCGTTCAGGGCATGCCGCCCTTTGTTCGTGTCATTGTGGAAGGTCAGGAACAACAGCAATAACCCACGCATGTCCAGGCGCGGCGCAGGTCTGATCCTGCTTGGCTTCTTGTCTGTGCGGGCGTTCAGCGCCGAACCCGCACCCCTGCCGGCCCTCGAACTGGTCAACCGCATGTCGCATGCAGTCAGGACCACGGATTATGACGGTGTCTTCATTTATCGGCACGAACGTCAGACCGACGCCATGCGGCTTATCCACCGCGGCACTTCCGGCGCGGAACAGGAGCGCCTCATTTCCCTCACCGGCAAACCGCGCGAAGTAATTCGCAATGGCGACACCGTGACCTGCATCTATCCTGAGGATCAGGCGGTCATGGTGGCAAAGACGAAGCCCCGCAGTTACGTGGTGCAACTCAAGGAGTCCGCCGAAAGCCACGCGAAAAATTATGCCTTTGCACTGGCCGGAGACGATCGCGTGGCCGGCAGGGACACCTGGGTGGTCAGCATCCGCCCCATGGACGTCTACCGCTATGGGTACCAGATGTGGATAGACAAGGAATCGTTCCTGCCGTTGAAAACCGAATTACGCAGCCGCTCCGGTACGGCCATTGAAGAGGTCATGTTTACCGAGATTAAGGTGTTGTCCGGGATCCCGGAGGAACAGTTACAGCCTGGTATCGCCGGACAGGGGTTTACCTGGTTTCACGCCGCTGCCGCGGAGGAGCGCGGCCCGGCCATTGGGGGCAAATGGCGGGTGACATGGATGCCGGAGGGTTTTCGCATCAGTCATCATGAACGCCAGTCCCTGGTGGCAAGCGGAGATCCCGTGGATCATCTGGTCTACACGGACGGCGTGGCCAGTGTCTCGGTATTTGTCGAGCGCCTGCACGATGCCACGCCACAGGTGGGTGCGCGAAGAATTGGGGGAATCAGCGCCTTTGGCAAGCTCGAGCAGGGTCATCAGATCACCGCCGTGGGAGAAGTGCCACCGGCGACCGTGCAACGAATGGCAAATTCCGTCGTTTCCGATTGAGCAAGGATAACTTACATGCAAGTCGCCAGTGCCAGATGTCCCGGTTCCATTGACATGGTCCCGTTCCGATCCGCGACTGCCGGCGTGGTAGTCGCAACCGCCATCGCCTGGCTCTTGTTTGCCGCTCCAGCGCAGGCGGCACGAGAGTTGCCGGATTTCACCCGCCTTGCCGATGACAATTCACCATCGGTGGTGAACATCAGTGTCACCCTCAAGGAGGGCGGGGACATGTCGCAGATGTTCGGCCTGCCGGACATCCCGGAAGACAGCCCCATGTACGAGTTCTTCCGCAAGTTTCTCGAACAACTGCCCGAGGATCGTCGTCCGAGGCAGGAACGGGCATCATCCGGCTCCGGTTTCGTCATCGCGCGTGACGGGTACATCATCACGAATTTTCATGTCGTCCATGATGCCGCGGAGATTATCGTGCGCCTGTTTGATCGGCGCGAATTGCAGGCCAAGCTTGTGGGATCCGATGAACGCAGCGACATTGCCGTGTTGAAAGTGGAGGCACAGGACCTGCCGGCGGTCAAACTGGGTGATTCGTCAAGCTTGCGCGTAGGTGAATGGGTCTTGGCCATCGGTTCCCCATTTGGTTTCGAGCGATCGGTTACCGCCGGGATCGTCAGCGCGATTGGCCGCAGCCTGCCGAATGAGAACTACATTCCGTTCATTCAGACCGATGTGGCCATCAATCCCGGTAATTCCGGCGGCCCACTGTTCAACCTGGACGGTGAAGTGGTCGGTGTGAACTCGCAGATTTATTCGCGTACCGGCGGTTTCATGGGCCTTGCGTTCGCGGTACCCATCAATGTCGCCCAGGATGTTTACCGGCAGTTGCGTGACCATGGCCGCGTGAGCCGCGGCTGGCTGGGCGTGCTCATCCAGGACGTCACGCGGGAATTGGCGGAATCGTTCAAGATGGAGCGACCGCAAGGGGCCCTGGTATCCAAGGTTCTGCCGGATAGCCCGGCTGCCGAGGCAGGTATCGAGGTGGGCGATGTGATCGTGAAATTCGCTGGTAGTGAAATCGGAAATTCCTCGGAACTCCCGCCCCTGGTCGGAGCTGCAAAAGTCGGCGGCCATGCGCAAGTGGAAATCGTGCGCCGCGGCAAGAAAGTCAACTTGAAGGTGATGGTTGCCGAACTGCCGGAGCAAGCCACCCAGGACCAGGAACCCCGCCGCCAGCAAGGAGCGCCGGCAACCGAGAATCCATTGAACCTGCAAGTGCTGGACCTTACCGAGGCGCAGCGCCAGGAAATGGAGATTTCAGGCCCGGCGATCGTGGTCACCGCCGTTGACGCCGGGCCTGCCGCGGAGGCGGGTATTCAGCGCGGGGATATCATACTCATGCTCAACAACACCAAGATCTCGTCCGTGGCCCAGTTCATCACCCAGACCAAGGAACTACCGCGGGATCGGTCCATCCCGGTGCTGGTGCAACGCCGCGGCAACCCGATTTTTCTCGCCTTGCGCATCCCCCAATGACACGGGGCCCGTGCCGCCCGAGTTTACGCTGCTGACGCGCGCAGATTGCAGCCTGTGCGCGGAGATGCGCGCAGAGCTGCATGCCCTCGCGGACGGCAGGTCCTACCGCTGCCACATCCAGGATGTGGATGACGACGACAATACGCGCACAAAGTGGGGATTGCGCGTGCCGGTGCTGCTTTGCGGCCGGCGCCTGGTCTGCGAAGGCAGATTCAATCCCGCACGCGCAGAACAGGAGTTCGGCGCCGGCTGAATGGCAAGCCCCTGCGACTCCAGCCGGGCGTAATGGTTTGTGTAAACGCGCGGATCGGCTAGAATCGCGGCCCGCTCGCACAATCCATCCCCGTCGCGCAGCAAAGTTGCAGTGAAGTGGCGCAACCCGCGCTGCATGTTCAACAGGAACTGAATTCCACGTGGACCACATACGCAACTTTTCCATCATTGCCCACATCGACCATGGAAAATCGACGCTGGCAGATCGATTCATCCAGCTTTGCGGGGGTCTGAGCGCACGGGAAATGCACGAACAGGTGCTCGACTCCATGGATCTCGAGCGCGAACGCGGCATTACCATCAAATCACAGAGCGTGTGCCTGGACTACAAGGCGCGGGATGGCCGCGATTACCAGCTCAATCTCATTGATACCCCCGGCCACGTGGATTTCAGCTACGAGGTGTCCCGTTCGTTGTCAGCGTGCGAAGGGGCTCTGCTCGTGGTCGACTCCGCACAGGGCGTTGAGGCCCAGACCGTGGCCAATTGCATGACCGCCATCGCCGCCAACCTGGAGATCGTCCCGGTCCTGAACAAGATTGATTTGCCCGCCGCAGAGCCGGATCGCGTGGCCCGGGAAATTGAGGAGATCATCGGCATCGAGGCCCGCAATGCGTTGCGTGTCAGCGCCAAGTCCGGCGAGGGCGTCCCGGAGTTGCTGGAGGAACTGATCGTACGGGTACCGCCGCCGCGGGGCAATCCTGCCGGTACGCTCAAGGCGCTCATTATTGATTCCTGGTTCGACAATTACCTTGGAGTGGTCTCACTGGTGCGCGTCGTGGATGGGCGGATTGGCCAGGGTGACAAGATCCGCGTACTGTCCACCGGCCGTGACCATGAGGTCACGGAACTCGGCGTCAAAACACCGAAGCGCCTGCGCAAGAATGCATTGGAAGCCGGAGAAGTGGGCTACGTGGTGGCCGGGATCAAGGATATTCATGGCGCCCCCGTGGGGGACACTCTCACATCGGCGCGGAATCCCGCCACTGAACCCTTGCCCGGTTTCCAGGCCATCAAACCGCGCGTGTTTGCAGGTTTATACCCGGTGGACTCCGCGAACTACGAGGACTTGCGCGACGCGCTGGCGAAACTGCGGCTGAATGACGCCGCGCTGAACTACGAGCCCGAGACCTCCCAGGCGCTTGGATTCGGTTTCCGCTGCGGATTTCTGGGCATGCTGCACATGGAAATCGTGCAGGAGCGCCTGGAGCGCGAATACGATTTGAACCTGCTTACCACCGCACCCACGGTGGTATATGAAGTGCTGTCAACGAACGGCGAAGTCATCCTGGTGGACAACCCGGCCAACCTGCCGCCGCAGGATCAGGTGGCGGAGATTCGCGAACCCATAATCAATGCCGATATCCTGGTGCCGCAGGCCTATCTGGGCAATGTGCTGGGCCTGTGCATCGAGAAGCGCGGCGTGCAGAAGAAGATGCTGTATGTCGGACGGCAGGTCGCACTGAGTTTTGAAATCCCCATGAACGAAGTGGTGCTGGATTTTTTTGATCGGCTGAAATCCGCCAGCCGGGGCTATGCCTCCTTCGACTACCAGTTCCTGCGCTATCAACCTGCCGACATGGTCAAACTCGACATCCTGATCAATGCTGAAAAGGTGGATGCACTTTCGAGCATCGTGCATCGGGAATTTGCGCCGCGCCGCGGCCGTGAGTTGACGGAGAAGATGAAGGAATTGATCCCGAGGCAGATGTTCGAGATAGCCGTTCAGGCTGCCATCGGATCCAAGATCCTGTCCCGGGAAACCATCAAGGCTTTGCGCAAAAACGTGCTGGCAAAATGCTACGGCGGCGACATAACCCGCAAACGAAAGTTGCTGGAAAAACAGAAGGAGGGCAAGCGGCGCATGAAGCAATTCGGCACCGTTGAGATACCCCAGTCCGCCTTCATGGCCATCCTGCACGTGGGTAAAGGCCAGTGATCTTCGATTTTTCCGCGTTGCTGGTGATCCTGACGCTGGTCAGCGGCCTGACCTGGGGACTGGACGCATGGCTGCTGGCGCCGCGGCGCCAGCGCGGGACCAGTGCAACGGACGCCATGACAACTGACCCCTGGTGGGTCGAATATGCCCGTTCATTTTTTCCGGTGTTCCTGATTGTGTTGTTGCTGCGTTCCTTCCTGGTGGAGCCGTTTCGCATACCGTCGGGGTCCATGATGCCGACCCTGTTGATTGGCGATTTTATCCTGGTCAACAAATACGAATACGGAATCCGTCTCCCGGTACTGAATAGCAAACTGGTGGAAAACGGGCGGCCCGGGCGCGGCGATATCATTGTCTTTCGTTATCCCGAGGACCCTTCCGTGCCGTTCATCAAACGGGTCGTGGGCGTGCCGGGAGACCATGTTGTTTACCGTGACAAGACCCTGTACCTCAACGGCGAGCCGGTGCCGCAACTGGCGTCGGAAACCGGTGCCGATCACGCCGGCCCGGCGCTGCCTCAGACCGAGGAACTGGGTGGGGTCAGGCATCAAATCCTGGTCGACCCATACCGCCGGGGCCCCGAGGCAGACACCCTCGTTCCGGAGGGTCATTACTTCGTACTTGGAGATAATCGCGATAACAGCCGCGACAGCCGTTATTGGGGCTTCGTGCCGGATAAAAACCTTATTGGCCGTGCCTTCTTTATCTGGATGAACCTCAGCTTCAAAAACGGTGGCGTCAAATGGAAGCGAATTGGTACGATACTGAGGTAACCAAGGCGGCCCCGATTCCACGCGCAGGGGCGTGAACCCGGCCCGACACCCCGAACATCTGATTAGAGGAAGCTGGCAATGAAAACGACTCGCAGCAGGCAAATGGGACTGACGATGATCGGTCTGATTTTCATTCTGTCATTCATCGGCATCGTGGTTTTGTTCGTACTGCGCGCTTTTCCGCTCTATAACGAAAAATTCCAGGTGATAGCGGCCATGAATTCCGCAGCTTCGCAGGCAACTGAGTCTATGCAGGAACGGGAGGTTGCAATGTCGTTTTTGAAAAGTCTTCAGGCGACCACGAACATACAGCGCTTTACCGACCGGAACCTCAAGGAGTATGTAGAGGTCGTAAAGGCGGAAAAAAAGGGCGAACCAAAACAATTACGTGTGCATTTCCAGGCCACCAACGTCCTCGCCAAGGACCTCAACCTGATGCTTGCCTTCGACCATTCGGTTCCCATTCGAGGCATCTCTGCGGATGGCGGCGATTGACCCTCTGGAGAGTATCTCCGCCAGATTCGGTTACACATTCAAGAACGGCGCGTTGCTGGAAACCGCGCTGACCCATCGCAGCGCTGAGGGCTCCAACAACGAGCGCCTGGAGTACCTGGGCGACGCGATTCTCAACTTCGTCATTGCAGAGGCGCTTTACCAGGCCCTGCCGCGCGCTCCCGAAGGGGTACTGACACGGCTGCGAGCCTCACTGGTAAAGCGGGAAACCCTTGCGGATATCGGCCGCGAGTTGGAACTCGGCCATGTGATAAGGCTGGGAGGGGGGGAGAAAAAGTCCGGTGGGTGGCGGCGTGACTCCATCCTGGCCAATACCGTGGAAGCCCTGCTCGGGGCCATTTACCTTGATTCGGACCTGCCCGTATGCCGCGCCGCGATCCTGAGGGTTTTTTCCAGCCGGCTCGCCAGTCTGCCGGACCAGGACCAGGCCAAGGATCCGAAGACCACACTGCAGGAGTTCCTGCAGGCCCGGCACCTGCCTTTGCCCGCCTATCGTGTAATTGAAGAAGCGGGGGAGGCCCACGAGCGTCTGTTTCGTGTCGAATGCCTGGTGGCTGATCTGGATACCCCCGTCATCGCCGAAGGCCGCAGCAAGCGCAATGCCGAACAGGCAGCGGCCTCAATGGCGCTGGAACGGCTCGGGATCCAATCTGGATGACGGCCAATGGTACCCGTGAATCAAACCCGGCCTATCGCTGTGGTTACGTGGCCGTGGTGGGCCGCCCCAATGTAGGCAAGTCCACCCTGGTCAACCGGCTCATCGGGCAAAAACTTTGCATCACGTCGCGCCGCCCGCAGACCACGCGCTGGGCCGTACTCGGGATTCAAACCACGGCAGCCAGCCAGGCCATTTACGTGGACACGCCCGGAATTCAATCCGGATCCGGTCAGGTACTTAGCCGGCATATGAATCGCGAAATTGATCATGCACTGGCCGGTGTTGACCTGGTATTGCTGGTGGTGGAGGCGCTGAAATGGACCGGCGAGGATGAGGCCGCCTTGCGTACCGCAAGCACCGGGTCGGTGCCCGTGGTGTTGGTGGTGAACAAGGTCGATCGCGTTGAGAGAAAAAGCCGACTGTTGCCGTTTATCGCGGAACTGGCCGGGCGGGACGGTGGCAACGAAATCATCCCGGTGTCGGCCAGGACCGGTACCGGCGTACCTGAATTGGAGCAACTCGTGCAACGGTTCCTTCCGGTTGCCCCGGCCGCTTACCCCGATGACACACTTACTGACCGAAATGAGCGCTTTCTGGCGGCTGAATTTATTCGCGAAAAACTGATGCGCAAACTGGGCGCGGAGGTTCCGTACCGGCTGGCCGTGAGCGTGGAGAAATTCCAGGCGCGGAAGGACGTTGCACATATACATGCCATCGTCTGGGTCGAATCGGAAGGACAGAAGGGGATTGTCATCGGCGCCGGCGGCAAGATGCTCAAGTCGGTGGGGCAGGAGGCGCGCCTGGATCTGGAGAGATTGCTGGGTCAGCAGGTCAACTTGAAGACCTGGGTCAGGGTCAAGCGGAACTGGCCCCAGGATCCCAAGGCATTGCGGATCCTTGGCTACGAGGCATAGTTGCGTGAAGTGACTGTCATGCGTATCCCGTTGAACCCCTGTTACATACTGCACCTGCGGCCATACCGGGAGACGAGCCTGATTGCGGACGTCATGTCCCGGGATCATGGTCGCATCACGCTGGTGGCAAAGGGCGCGCGGCGGCAGTCCTGCCGGAACGCGGGGCTGTACCAGCCCATGCGTCCACTCCAGATTGCGTGGACCATACGCGGCGACATGGGGACACTGACCGGAATCGAAGCAACGGTTGCGGCACAACCACTGTCGGGTCAATGGTTGATTGCGGCGTTCTACCTGAACGAATTGCTGATCCGGCTGCTGCACCAGCATGAATCGCACCCGGAATTGTTTGCGGCCTATGAGCGGGCGTTGAATGATTTGAGCGCAATGCGGCCGGAAGGACCGACCCTGCGGGTGTTTGAAAAGCACTTGCTGTTGAGCCTGGGTTACGGGCTGGTGCTGGATCACGATTTTCAAACTGGCCTGCCCATCGAGCCAGACACCACGTATTTTTACGCCCTGGACCGCGGACCCTGCCGGGAGAATGCCAATCGCACCGACGACATCCGGATATCCGGAGCAGCGCTGCTCGCGCTCCAGTCCGAGTCACTGACCAACATGGCGCAGATCCAGGAGTGCAAGCACCTCATGCGCGCAATGCTTGATGCACAGTTGGGCACCCGTCCACTGGGAAGTCGCAAACTTTACCGGCAGCTGGTCGACAATCGCAGCTCGAATTGAACTTCTCCCGGTTGTGGTGCCGGCCACGGCATCGCACGACGGCCGTGGAACGGATCCCTGATTCAAACTGCTAGAATACGCGCCCGAACCCCGGTCCCGGCCCGTATTGAACTCCATGCATCCTCTTGAACTCGGCGTGAACATTGATCATGTCGCAACTCTGCGGCAGGCGCGGCTCACGTCCTACCCGGATCCGCTGGCGGCGGCCGTGGCGGCGGTTGCCGGCGGAGCCGACTCCATCACCGTGCATTTGCGCGAGGACCGCCGTCACATCCAGGAACGGGACGTGTTGCTGTTGCAGGAGTCCCTGCGCGTCCCCCTTAACCTGGAAATGGCAGTGACCCCGGGCATGCTGGATTTCGCGCACAAGCATCGCCCCCGGTTCTGTTGCCTGGTACCGGAACGGCGGGAGGAATTGACCACCGAAGGCGGACTGAATGTGGCGGCGCAAGTGCCGCGTATCACCGACGCCTGCGCGCAGTTGCATGCGGCCGGCATCCGGGTTTCACTCTTTATCGATCCGGCGCCGGCTCAAATTGATGCAGCCCGGGAATGCGGCGCGCCAGCGATAGAACTGCATACCGGCGCCTACGCAGATGCAGGCGACGCAGCTGTGCGGGGCCGGGAACTGGAAAGTATCCAACATGCAACCGAGCAGGCCTTGCGCCTGGGCCTGCATGTCAACGCCGGGCATGGGCTCAATTACAACAATGTCCGCCACATCGCGCGCATTTCCGGGCTGCGGGAACTCAATATCGGGCACAGCATCGTCGCGCAAGCGGTATTTGTCGGCATCCAGCAGGCTGTGCGCGGCATGAAGCAACTGCTGCTGGAGGCCCGATCGCCATGATCTACGGTGTCGGCATTGATGTGGTGGAGGTCAGGCGTATTGAAGACTCAATGGCGCGCTTTGGCCGGCGCCTGGCGGAAAAAATCCTGAGCCCCGTGGAATGCCTGGAGTATGACCAGAGTCCACGCAAGGCACGGTTTCTTGCCCGCCGTTTCGCCGCCAAGGAAGCCATGGTCAAGGCCCTGGGCACGGGTTTTCGCGCCGGATTGTTTCCTGGCGCCATCAGCATCACCCATGATGCCCTTGGCAAACCTGATTTCCTCCTTGCCGCCCCCATGAGTGCAGCCCTGGAACAAAGAGGGATCTGCAAGAGCCATCTCAGCATCACGGATGAGCGCGAGTATGCCCTGGCTTACGTGTTGCTGGAAAAAAAATAGCGCGGCCCATATGTCGCATCATCCTGCTCCTCGACCTGCATGAGCGACGCCAGCCAGGAGATCGCCCGGCGCCGCACCTTTGCCATCATTTCGCATCCGGATGCGGGCAAAACCACTGTCACCGAGCAATTGTTGCTGCATGGCGGCGCCATTCAGATGGCCGGCACCATCAAGGCACGCAAGGCGGCCCGGCATGCGACTTCCGACTGGATGGCCATGGAGAAGGAACGTGGCATCTCCATTACCAGTTCCGTCATGCAGTTCGTGTATCACAACACCATAATCAACCTGCTGGATACCCCCGGGCACGCGGATTTTTCCGAGGATACCTATCGCACGTTGACCGCAGTGGATTCCGTGCTGATGGTCATCGATGCCGCCAAGGGTGTCGAGGAGCGCACGCGCAAGTTGATGGAGGTGTGCCGCATGCGCACGACTCCCATCATTACTTTCATCAACAAGCTCGACCGGGAAGGCCAGCCGCCACTGGACCTGATTGATGAAATCGAGCGCGAACTGAAGATTCGCTGCACACCGGTAACCTGGCCCATCGGCATGGGCAGCCAGTTGCGGGGCTGCGTGCATGTGGAGCGAAATGATGTGTTCCCGTACGTGAAGGGCAAACGCGAGGATCCTTCGCGACGTGCCGGGCTGACCCTGCAACAGGCATTGCAGCAGCTTGGCCCGGGCCACGAAGGCCTGGTGGAAGAGGTGGCCCTGGTTCGGGAGGCTTGTCCCGTATTTGATCAGTCTGCATATCGTGCCGGTCTGCTGACGCCGGTGTTCTTTGGTGCCGCACTGCACAACTTCGGCATTGACGCCTTTCTTGAATATATCGTCCGGCATGCCCCATCGCCGCAGGCGCGCGTAGCGCGCGAGCGAACCGTGGCGCCGAACGAGGACAAATTTTCAGGTTTTGTGTTCAAGATCCAGGCCAATATGGATCCTGCGCATCGTGACCGCATCGCCTTTGTCCGTATTTGCTCCGGGCATTATGAAAAAGGCATCCGGCTCCGGCATGTGCGTATTCAGCGCGACGTTCAGATTGCCAATGCCCTGACCTTCCTGGCCGGCGACCGCGAACAGGTGGATGAGGCATGGCCCGGTGACATTATCGGCCTCCACAACCATGGCACGATTCAGGTCGGCGACACCTTTACGCAGGGGGAGGAGATTACCTTTACCGGTATCCCGTATTTCGCGCCGGAGATGTTCCGGCGCGTTGTGCTCAGGGATCCTCTGCGATCCAAGGCACTGTTGAAAGGCCTGCTGCAGTTGGGCGAAGAGGGGGCAGTGCAGGTGTTTCGACCGCTGCTCGGCAACGACCTGATCGTGGGCGCGGTCGGCATGCTGCAATTTGACGTGGTGGCGTGGCGCCTTGCGGACGAGTACGGCGTGGACTGCAAGTATGAGCCAGTGGGAGTGGCAAGCGCACGCTGGGTCACGTGCGCGGACGAAAGAAAACTGGATGAATTCACCGTGCGCGTTGAGGGGCACCTGGCCCGTGATGGCGGTGGCGCACTGGCCTACCTCGCCCCCACACAGGTGAACCTGAGGCTGACCATGGAACGCTGGCCGGATGTCACCTTTCACGAAACCCGCGAACACTGACGCGGGTTACGCAAATACCCGCCTGCGAACGTCCGCCTTACCGGTTGCCGTGGCTGTCGTCGTCTGACCCGTGATTCGATTCTGAATCGGGCGCTGGAATGCTTTCCCGGAAAACCGGGGGCGGAGGCAGATCCACGTGTTGGGGAGTGACCGGCTGCTGCTGCCCGGTGAAATCCGCCCGCTCGACACGCTCTTCCCTCGCGCCCGGATCCTGCACCGGGGCAGATACGAATCCCGTTTCAGTCCCCGCTCCCGGGCGTGACGATGGTTCGGAACCATGGGCATCAGGTGCGCCTGCAGGTCCGGGACTCGGCGACTGCGCACCACCTTCATTACCGCCTTGACGTTGTCCGCCGCGGCCATGCCCCTGATGTTGATGCCCACCCCCGCGTTCACGCCCTTCACCTCCGCGCCCGCGGCGCCGGCCTGACCTGGATCGACGCGGACGACCGCTGGAACCCGGGGGGTTCTGTGGCGCACTGCCCGGGGCTTCGTTGCCAGGAGACGGCGGGGTGGCGACATTCCCCCGATCATCCGGGCTTTCCTGCGGCACTTCACGCCGCGGTTGCTCCGGGCCACGACCCTGACGCTGGCCGCGATCCTGTCCATCTCTTCGCCCTTGCCGATCACTGTGTCCATGTCGATCGCGGCCGCCACGACCCGTACCACCCCGGCGACGGCGATTGGTATCGCCACCCCGATCCCGATCCCGCTGTGGCTCGCGTTGGCGCGGCGGAGGCGCGGTATTCGCCGCCAGCGCAGGCGGCGGCGCCGCCACTGCCGGCGGAACATCGCCTCCAAGCAGGGAACCAAACAACCTGCTTATCAGGCTCTTGCCGGGTTTCTTGACCTCGGTTTGAGGCGTTGGCACCGGGCGATCCGGAACCACGGGCTTGACTGCCGGTGCTTCGACCGGGCGGGGTGAGGCGTGGGTCCGCGTTTCCACTTCCAGGCCGGGTTGGACCTCGGCCAGGCGATAACTTGCCTGGCGATTACTGTCGTGCTCAACCTCTGAAAGACGGACGCGCGCCACCTGGTAATGGGGCGTTTCCAGCGCTTCATCCGGGACGATGACGATATTCACGTCAACCCGCGTTTCGATATCCCGTAACGCCTGCCGCTTCTCATTCAACAGGTAGGTGGCGGCGGAAACCGGCAATCGCGCCACAATCTTGGCGGTGAGATCCTTCATGGCCTCTTCTTCGATCACACGCAGTACGGACAGCGACAGTGATTCGGTGCCGCGTATGGTTCCCTGGCCGTCGCAGCGGGGGCAAGGGATATGGCTGGACTCGCCCAATGACGGGCGCAGCCGTTGCCGCGACATCTCCAGGAGTCCAAACCGGGAAATCCGGCCAACCTGCACGCGGGCGCGATCCACCTTCAATGCATCGCGCATGCGATTTTCCACGTCACGCTGGTTGCGCGGATTCATCATGTCTATGAAGTCGATGACTATGAGTCCACCCAGGTCGCGCAGGCGCAGTTGCCGCGATATTTCGTCGGCAGCCTCGAGATTCGTGTTAAACGCCGTGTCCTCGATGTCCTCACCCGCAGTCGCACGGGAGGAGTTGATATCGATGGCAGTCAGCGCCTCGGTGTGATCGATGAAGATCGCGCCGCCCGAAGGCAAACGCACTTCCCGGGAAAAGGCAGTCTCGATCTGACCTTCGATCTGGTACCGGTTGAAGAGAGGATCGCGGTCGCTGTAGAGCTTGAGTTTGGCGAGGTTCTGCGGCATGACCTGCTGCATGAATTCGCGCGCGCGATGGAAGGTGCCGTCATCATCAATCCAGATCTCGGCAATGTCATTGCGCAGATAGTCGCGCAAGGCGCGAATGATGACTTCGCTTTCCTTGTAAACCAGGAATGGGGCGTTGCGATCCTTGGCCGCCTCCATGACTGATTCCCAGAGTTGGAGGAGGTAGTCCAGATCCCATTGCAGTTCCTCCGCACCTTTGCCGACGCCGGCGGTGCGCAGGATGATCCCCATGCCCTGGGGGATATTCAGGCTGCTCATGGCCTCGCGGGCTTCGGCCCGGTCATCCCCCTCGATCTGGCGCGAAACGCCGCCGGCGCGGGGATTGTTGGGCATCAGAACCAGGTAGCGGCCTGCCAGGCTGATAAAAGTAGTGAGCGCCGCGCCTTTGTTGCCGCGCTCCTCTTTCTCAACCTGGACGATCAGTTCCTGGCCAACATCCAGTTCATCCTTGATGCCACGGCCTCGATCCCCGTTACGCGGCTTGAGCAGCGCGCGGGAGATCTCCTTGAAGGGCAGGAATCCATGCCGTTCGGAACCGAAGTCGACAAACGCAGCCTCCAGGCTGGGCTCCACACGGACGATGCGACATTTGTAGATGTTCGACTTCTTTTGCTCGCGCCCGACCGCCTCTATATCCAGGTCGTACAGGCGTTGGCCGTCCACTAGCGCCACCCGCAACTCTTCCGGCTGAGTTGCGTTGATTAACATACGCTTCATTGTAATTATCCTTCGTGGGATGCTCGACCGGCCAGGCCGTGGCTGTCCTGCAGCACTCGCCTGCGGGTGGGCTGACGCGTCCGTACCCGGGAGCCCCATCATCTTTAAAGATCCGGAATTCGCTGGTACGCCTCCGGAACTTCTGCTGCCTCTCGTCTGGATCGCTGCCCCGGCGCTTCGCGCCAGAACCAGCTTCCGCCCAAGGCGGCCAGATATCCGTGAGGCCAATCCGCGCCCATGCACCAGAGTGGGGCGCCCGTGCTGGGCGCGATGCAGTGACTGCTGCCTGGATGGAAAAACTCGGAAGTTCCGAGCTGACCCGCCATAAGGGCAGGGTCCAGTGGCCAGAAGCCGTGCATTCCCTGACGGGTGCAGGACGCAATGAATGGAGGCATTTACCGCCTCCAGTCCGTGTACTATATCAGGTCGTTTACTGACGCGGCAACCTCAAATTCTCACCGTATCTCCCGGATTCCAATGCAAAAACGCGGCGTTGAACATGTCCGGATCGATGCAGCGCAACATGGGCGGCGGCTGGATAATTTTCTCACTTCCCATTTTGGACAGGTGCCCAAAAGCCGTATCTACCAGATGATTCGCCGGGGTGAGGTAAGGGTCAATGGCGGCCGCGTCGATCCGGATTACCGTCTTGAGGAAGAGGACGATGTCCGCGTGCCGCCGGTATTGGCGCCGGACCCTGACCGCATCGCCGAAGTTAATATCCCGCGTCGTCTCCTGGAGCAATTGCAGGCTTCGATCCTGTACGAAGATGCGACCCTTCTGGTAGTGGACAAACCGGCCGGCGTGCCAGTGCATAGCGGTAGTGGCCAGGCATACGGGATCATTGACTTGGCGCGCGCGCTTTATCCCGACGATGCCGCATTGCAACTTGTGCATCGGCTGGATCGCGACACCTCGGGCTGCCTGCTGATTGCCCGCGACCATCGGCGCTTGCGGGAACTGCACGAACAGTTTCGCTCCGGGAGAATTCGCAAGCGCTACACGGCCCTGCTGCAGGGGAATCTGCGGCAGGTTGATATTCGCGTGGATGTCCCGCTTGACCGGGAGGCACGGGTACGTGGAGAGCGCACCGTGCGTGCGGATGCGGATGGTTCGGAATCCCGAACCCGATTTCGCGTCCTCCGGCAATTGCCGGGCGCCACCCTGGTGTCCGCGGTCATCGCCACCGGACGTACGCACCAGATCCGGGTGCATGCCCAGTACATCGAACATCCCGTGGCCGGGGATGATCGCTACGGTAATCGCGAGTTCAACCGGCGCATGCGTCGCTGTGGACTGAAACGCATATTCCTGCATGCTGCAAACATAGTCATACCGCGCAGCCCGGGGCCGGATCTGTCGCTGGAATCCCCGCTCCCCGAGGACCTGCAACGGGCCCTGGCGCGCCTGGGCGGTACACCCGAACCGTGAACATTTATCGCGCATCGCCGGGACTCAACCGGTACGCGGGCAACGCGCGCACCGCTGCCGTTGGGATGCCTGGCGCCACCCAGGGCGAGGGCGGTCTGCTAGAATTCAAGGCTACAGGCAGCGTTCAGCCGGCCGCGCCGTTGCCCGCGTGGCTGGAGACAAATCTACGCCGCAGCTAGTACCGAGTCCAACAGGAATAAACCCGCCCATGAGTGAGCGCGATCCCGCCCAGTTTGAAAAAGACCTGGTCAATCAGGTGGCCATGGAATTCCTGCGCGAGCAGCGGGCGGCACGGCGTTGGGGAATTTTCTTCCGCTTCCTGCTGGCCGGGTACCTTTTGCTGTTGCTAATCATGTACGCAGGTGGAGAAGCCGAAATGCGCGCCGGGGGCTTTCACGACAGCCGGTTTACGGCATTGGTCGAGGTGGATGGAGTCATCGCCACGGACGCGGAGGCCAGTGCGGACAACATCGTCACCGGGCTGCGCGCGGCGTTTGAAGATGAACGCACCGCTGGGGTCATCGTACGCATCAACAGCCCCGGTGGCAGTCCGGTGCAGGCGGGCTACGTGTTCGACGAAATGCGCAGGCTGCGCAAGGAAAATCCCGCGATACCACTCTATGCAGTGATTAGCGACCTATGCGCCTCGGGCGGGTATTACATTGCCGTCGGCGCAGACAAGATTTACGCGGACAAGGCCAGTATCGTGGGTTCCATCGGCGTGATCATGTCCGGTTTTGGCTTCGTGGATTCCATGGGCAAGCTCGGCGTGGAACGGCGCGTCCGGCATGCGGGAGAGAACAAAGGTTTCCTGGATCCGTTCACGCCGCTGCGTGACGATGAAGTCGCCCACGTCGACGGCATGCTCGACGAAATCTACGAGCAGTTCAAAAGCGTGGTCAGAAAGGGTCGCGGCGATCGCCTGAAGGAGGACCCCGCCATCTTCTCCGGCCTGGTCTGGACCGGCGAGAAGTCATTGCAACTGGGGCTGGTGGATGGACTCGGCAGCGCCAGTTACGTGGCCAGGGAGATAATCGGAGCCGAGGAGATTGTGGACTTTACCCGCCACGAAAATTACTTCGATCGCTTTGCGCGCCGCATCGGTGCGGCCATGGCCGAGCAATTCCTGGCGCCCGCGTTGCGCATGCGTTGACAGTGCCCCTGTATTTCAGGGTATCAACACGCCGGCCCGGCGCAGCATCTCCGCCAGGGCGATCAGCGGCAGGCCAACGAGTGCGGACGGGTCCGGCAGACGCATGCCGCTCAATAACGCGACGCCGAGCCGCTCGGATTTGAAAGCCCCGGCGCAATCGTAGGGTCGCTCCGCCAGCAGGTAGCGCTCGATCTCGGCGTCCAGCAAGCGGCGAAAAAACACCTCACACTCCACCACGTCCATCTGTATTTGGGCACTGTTCGTATCCAGCAGGCAGAGGCCGGTCTGAAATCTGACCATATGACCGCTGCAGGATTGAAGTTGCAGGCGCGCCTCGGCATGACCGCCCGGCTTGTTCAGGATATTGCCATCCGGCAGCACCGCGACCTGGTCCGATCCGATGATGAGGGCGCCGGGAAACTTGCCAGCCAGACTCATGGCCTTGCTCCGGGCCAGACGCTGGACCAATTCCACCGGATTTTCACCCGCCAGCGGTTCTTCATTCACTGCGGGCGTGGCCCAGTTAAAGGGCAGCCCCAGCCGCTGCAGTAACTCGTGCCGGTACGGGGAAGAGGAGGCCAGAACAATGGTCCGGGTAGCCGGCGGGGGGGTGGCATTCCGGGTCATGGGAGTAAAAGCTTATCGCTTTCAACAGGTTATTGCATTGCCGGGTAGTGGAGTTGCTTTGACAGTACCCGGGCGTGTGGATAAACTTGCGCGCCTGATGTCGGGCTTGCCACAGTATTTTGAGCCCATTCGCCTCGCGGAACGCGGTGAGGCGCTCGTCGGCGATCTTGTTGTCAACCAGATGCCGCGGTTGCGGCAATCTTTGCATGACGATTCCGGAACTGTTCACGTGCACATTTCCTGTGAACCTGGCGAATCAGGGGCGTTCCGGGTCCATGGCAGCCTTTCAACCACCCTGAAGGTGGATTGTCAGCGCTGTCTCGGCGCATTCGACCTGTCGTTAAACGTGAGCGTTGATATCCGCGTCATGACGGGAACCGGGTCAGTCGCCGACCTGGACCTCGACGCCGATGTGCTGATGCTAGGCGAGGACAAGCTGGTGCATGTTGCCAGCCTGGTTGAGGATGAATTGATTTTGGCTCTACCCCTGGCGCCATTGCACCCCGAGGGGCAATGCCCGGCGACCGAATATCAGGGGACGAAAGCGCCCATGCGTGAGAATCCATTTGCAGCATTGAAGACGTTGAAATTGAAGAAAGATTGATACAGGAGAGCAGCCAAAATGGCCGTACAACAGAATCGGAAGTCGAGTTCCCGCCGCGACATGCGTCGTTCCCATGATGCACTTGCTGCGCCGACCCTTTCCATCGAGCCCAGCACCGGCGAAGTCCATCGTCGGCACCACGTCAGCCCGGATGGTTATTATCGCGGACGCAAAATACTGAAAACCAGGGACGACGAGTAGACGTCAGCCGGCTGCGGCGGTTCGGGAACCGTTACCCGGTGACTGTACGCATCGCACTTGATGCCATGGGCGGTGACCATGGCCCGACTGAAATCGTCCCGGCGGCCATGCAGGCGTTGCGGGACAATCCGGACCTTCAACTTATCCTCGTCGGCCGTGAGGCCGAACTGCGACCGCTTCTCGCGCAACATGGCTCCAGTCCCACCGGACGGGTCGAGATCCGCGACGCGCCGGAAGTGGTTGAGATGCACGAATCACCTTCCGCAGCTTTGCGGATCAAAAAAACCTCCTCCATGCGCGTCGCCATAGACCTGGTCAAGGAAGGGGTCGCCCAGGCCTGCGTCAGCGCCGGAAACACCGGCGCGCTGATGGCCATGGCCCGCTACGTGCTGAAGATGCTGCCGGGCGTCGATCGCCCGGCCATCTGCACGACCATGCCCGGCATCCATGGCCAGACCCATTTGCTCGACCTCGGGGCCAATGTGATCTCCGACTCCGAGCAATTGTTCCAGTTTGCGGTCATGGGCAGCGAACTCACCAGCGCGGTGAACAATGTCACTGCACCGAGTGTGGCGTTGTTGAACGTGGGGGCCGAAGAGATAAAGGGTAACGACATGGTGAAACAGGCAGCCGTGCTGCTGTCCAACAGTCACCTCAATTACGTCGGCTTTGTCGAGGGCAATGACATTTATTCCGGCAAGGTCGATGTCATTGTTTGCGATGGATTCACCGGCAATATCGCACTCAAGGCCAGTGAAGGCGTGGCCGAGTTCATCAGTTACCACGCCAAGGCGGAATTTGAGAAATCCCTGTACGGCCGCACGGCCGCGTTGATCTCCATGCCCATCCTCCGGGCCATTCGCCGCAAGATCGACCCGCGCCGGTACAATGGCGCGACACTGCTTGGCTTGCGCGGCATCGTGGTCAAGAGTCACGGCAGCGCCGACAGGATTTCGTTTGCCCATGCCATTGAAGAAGCGGTCGCCGAGGTCCAGAAGAATGTGCCGGAACGCATCGCCGCCAGACTGGAGACATTGTTGATCCCGGAACCTGCGCCGTGACTTTCGGCGTCATCCTGGGGACCGGCAGTTATCTGCCGCAGCGCGTGATCACCAACGCCGAACTGGCCCGGACAGTTGACACCTCGGACGAATGGATCCAATCCCGCACCGGGATCCGTCAGCGACACGTCGCCGCGGAAAATGAATCGACCTGCGATATGGCCGAACAGGCGGCACTGCGGGCCATTGCCGCATCCGGACTGGCGGCGACGGACCTTGATCTTGTCATCGTTGCCACTTCGACCCCGGACCTGATCTATCCCAGCACCGCCTGCCTGCTGCAGAAACGCCTGGGAATTCGCAACGGCGGTGCAGCGTTCGACGTGCAGGCGGTTTGTTCGGGATTTATTTATGCCGCCAGCATCGCAGATCAGTTCATTCGCTCGGGCGCTGCGCGTCGTGCCCTGGTCGTGGGCGCCGACGCCAATTCCAAGATCCTGGACTGGACCGACCGCTCCACCTGCGTGCTGTTCGGCGACGGTGCCGGCGCTGTAATACTGGGCGCGGCGGAATCACCGGGCATTTACGTCACGCGCCTGCACGCCGATGGTCATTATGCCGATCTGCTGCAGGTGCCTTCCGGCGTTTCCAGACCCTCCGCGGACGCGCATATCCGCATGCATGGGTCCGAGGTCTTCAAGTTCGCGGTGAATGTCATGGGTGACCTGGTGGGAGAGACGCTGGGCGCGGCGGGATTTGACATCGCAGACGTGGACTGGCTGATCCCGCACCAGGCCAATGAACGCATCATCACCGCCACCGCACGCAAGCTGGGCCTGGAACTGGAGCGCGTGATAATTACCGTGGGCGAACATGGCAATACGTCCGCGGCGTCGATACCGCTGGCATTGGATACCGGCATCCGTGACGTCCGTGTCAAGCGCGGCGAATTGCTGTTGCTGGAGGCGGTCGGCGGTGGCTTCACCTGGGGCTCACTGCTGGTTCGATATTGATATGGCAAAAACGGACGCCAGTCTCGCCTTCGTTTTTCCCGGGCAGGGTTCCCAGTCCGTGGGCATGCTGGCTGACCTGGCCGCCGCGCATCCCGACATCCAGGAAACCTTTGCCGAGGCCGGTGCGGCACTCGGCATTGATCTGTGGCGCATGACACAGGCTGGCCCCGAGAATGAACTCAACCTGACCACGAATACGCAACCGGCACTGCTCGCAGCCGCGGTAGCCACGTGGCGCGCCTGGCATGCTGCCGGCGGTGCCACACCCGCTTTGTTGTCCGGCCACAGCCTGGGGGAATATTCCGCGCTGGTTTGTGCCGGCTCCCTGCGCCTGGATGACTGCGTGCGCCTGGTGGCCGAACGCGGGCGCTGCATGCAGAACGCCGTGCCTGCCGGCAGTGGCGGCATGGCTGCGATCCTGGGTCTGGATGATCAGGCGGTGGTGGCAGCGTGCGCCGAGGCTGCAGGGAAAGAAATCGTTGCAGCTGTGAATTTCAACGCGCCGGGGCAGGTGGTGATCGCCGGACATCGCTCCGCCGTGGACAGGGCCATTGAAGCAGCGAAGGCGCGCGGCGCGAAACGGGCAATTGCGCTGCCGGTAAGCGTGCCGTCCCATTGCGCATTAATGTTGCCTGCCGCGGAAGCATTTCGCGTGCTCCTGGACCGCGTGCCGTTTGCTGATGCCACCATCCCTGTGGTGCAAAATGTCGATGCCGTGGCGCGCCAGGAGTCAGCAGCATTGCGCGCGGCGCTGATATTGCAATTGTCTTCGCCGGTACGCTGGGTGGATTGCGTGGGCACGCTGGCAAGTCTCGGGGCGCGTTGCATCACCGAATGCGGTCCGGGCAAGATCCTGTCGGGACTCATCAAGCGCATTGACGGCAGTTTGCAGGTGAACGCCATTGGCGAGCCATCCGGTTTTTCGGCAGCATTGTCGAGGGGGCAGACATGAACCAGGTACTTGGCGGACAGGTTGCGCTGGTTACCGGCGCCAGCCGCGGCATCGGGCGCGCCATCGCACAGACCCTGGGCGCAGCGGGAGCGACAGTGCTCGGCACGGCCACCTCCGCCAAGGGCGTCGGCACGATCGAAAGCGATCATGAACAATTGGGATACCAGGGCCGCGGCTTTGTGTTGGATGTTGCCGATGCGGCGTCGGTGGAACAATTCGGGCAGGAACTGGCGCAGGCCGGACTTACGCCCCTGATCCTGGTAAATAACGCCGGGATTACACGCGACAACCTGCTACTGCGCATGAAGGATGAGGAATGGGACGCGGTCATCAATACCGACCTTACCTCCGTGTTCCGGCTCACACGCTTGTGCCTGCGCGGCATGATGAAGGCGCGTGCGGGCCGAATCATCAACATCACCTCCGTGGTGGCACTAAGCGGTAACGCCGGACAGGTAAATTATGCTGCGGCGAAGAGCGGCATGATCGGCTTCACCAAGTCGCTGGCACGGGAGGTGGGCAGCCGCGGCATCACCGTGAATGCAGTGGCACCGGGCTTTATTGAAACGGATATGACCGAATCCCTGAGCGCGGATCAGAAAACGCAACTTGCGGCACAGATCAGTCTGGGGCGATTGGGAAGCGTGGGCGAAGTCGCACAAGTTGTTGCATTTCTTGCCTCACCGTCGGCGGCATACATCACCGGTGAAACCATCAATGTGAATGGCGGCATGTATATGTCGTGACCCATTGGACATCAGTGTCACAAACAGGCCATAACTCATTGTTAACTATTGGTTAATGAAGCATCGGGCACGGTGCCTTGCAAGTTAAGGACATTTCTCTAAACTTAGCCACGCATTTCGGTGCGACTACCGCAATAGGGAGGTATTTTTCATCATGAGCAGTGT
>CAYMXG010000003.1:0-28457 GCA_964394115.1 uncultured Enterobacteriaceae bacterium
TACGGCACGCCAGTGCCAGCGCCTGGCCGCCGGCCGTGTAGTTCAGCATTGCTGGAACGCGACCCAGGTATTGCAGCGCCAGGAACAACACCGGCGTTGCAAGGACGTTCGGCAGCAGCACGCCGGTGGTTTCGGCCTGTGTGCCGTGTCTGCGGATGGCTTGCCCGAGCAACAGGACCCGGATCAGAAATGCGCGCGGCGTCAGCGGTTCGCGGTTGTTATCTTCAATGAATGGCTGTCCCGGAGGATGCAGGCGGAGGCAGTCGAGAAACGCAGTGAACAGCGTCCGGCGCGCATTGAATGTCCCATAGAACAGGCTGAGCAGGATCTTCTGCATCGCCAGCCCGGCGGTCTTGCGCCGCTCATGGCCGGTGGCGGCGGCATCGACCAGTAATCGTTGCGGTGGATAGACCGTCAGCGTAATGCGCGGAAACCAGCGTGTCTGGTGACTCCTGATGTAGGAGAAGGGCGAGAATTGGGCGCCGTGGATGGCGATGGGCAGGATCTGGGCCTCTGCTCGTTCCGCGACCATCCCCGGCCCCTCATATACCTTCATCGGGATCCCCGTAACCGTTATGCGTCCCTCCGGGAAGATGACGGCCTTCTTGTCGGAGCGGATGAAGTGCACCATGGACTTCAACGCCAGCGGTTTGGTGGGGTCCAGCATGAACAAGTCAACAAAACGCAGGAACGGCCGAAACAGCGGGCGCGATGCGACCTGGGTATTGATGGCAAAGGTCGGGGTCTCAGGCAACCAGGCAAACAACAGGATACCGTCCAGCAACGAGACATGGTTTGCCACGATCAGCACACGTTTGCCGGCGGCATGGTAGTGCTCCATGCCATGTGCCTGGACGCGATACAGCAGCCGTAGAAGTGCGCGTAACAGGAATTTCACAATAGCCACAGGTAATCGGCCCGCTGTGGTGGCGTGTGAGCCGGCTTAGTGCCGGCGGCAGGTACTCGCCTCAGGCGCCCTGGATGTCTGCAACGGGCTGGGAAACGATCAGGGTCTGGCCAGGTTGCAGAACGCTGCCATGGCCGAGTTGATTCCATTGCTGTAATTGCGCCACGGAGACGCCAAAGCGGCGCGAGATATTCCACAGCGAATCGCCGTGGCGAACGGTGTAATTCGTGGCCGGTGGCGTTTCGGTATAGGCGACCTGGATCGCGGCCGGTTCCTCGGCGGCGATGCTGCTCACTTCATCGCGAACCTGCAGTTTCTGCCCGGGCTGCAGCGTGGCGCGGGAGTTGATTTGATTCCACGCACACAACTGCGCGACGCTGACGCTGTGCCCGCGGCTGATGCTCCAGAGTGAATCTCCTCTCGCCACGGTATACGTCTTCGCGCCGGCGGCCACGGGGGCAGGGGCTGGGGTGGTTGTCGGGGTTGCGGGACCGCGTCCGGCAATCACCGGCGCACTGCCCGGGGTCCGCCCTCCGGTCGGGATCAGCAGAACCTGACCGGCACGGATCAGGGTGCCGCGCAGGTCATTGGCCTGTCGCAGCGTGTCCACGTCGGTGTGGTAACGGTGTGAAATGCCGCCCAGGGTTTCACCGTTACGCACCACATGCTGCTGCCAGGGGATCCGCTCTACCGGCGGCAGCTGCGCCACCTCGCGGGCAAATTCCGGACCGGTGCCGACCGGCACCAGCAGCCGGTGCGGGCCTTCGGGGTCGGTGGCCCACTGGTTGAATCCCGGGTTCAGATTGCGGAACTCCTCGCGGGAAAGATTTGCGAGTCTGGCGGCCGTCGCAAGCTCAATTTGCCCGTCGATCTGCACGACCGTGAAATGCGGTTGATTCGCGATCGGTTGCCATTGCACGTTATAGCCTTGGGCGTTGGCCAGCAGTTCGCTGACTGCGAGCAGGCTGGGAACATAGCCACGTGTCTCCCGTGGCAGGTGCAAGGAAAAGAAATCGGTGCTGCGGCCGGCCTTGAGGTTTTCGTTAACCGCGCGCTGCACATTGAGTTCCCCGGCGTTGTACGCGGCCAGCGCCAACATCCAGTCGCCGTCGAATTCCGCGTTCAACTTCTCCAGGTAGTCGAGTGCCGCGCGCGTGGCCTCAACGATGTCGCGCCGGCCGTCGTACCACCAGTTCTGTTTCAGTCCGTAGCGGACTCCGGTGCTGGGGATGAATTGCCATATCCCCGAGGCCCGGCTGCGGGAGTAAGCAAACGGCTGGTAAGCGCTTTCCACGATGGGCAACAGCGCAAGTTCGGCCGGCATGTTGCGCTTGTCCAGTTCTTCGATGATATAGAAGAGGTACGGACGCGCGCGTTCGGCCACTCGATCCAGGAATTCCTGCTTGTGCGCGTAAAAGGCCAGTTTTTCCCGCACCACGGGTTGTTCCAGGTGACGCTCCAGAGACAGCCCGGTTCGAATGCGCTGCCACACGTCGCTGGTGACTGCCAGATTGGTGTCTTCGCGCGGCAGGGTTTCCCGCAACTGCCCTCGTTCGTTGGTATAAATCTTTGGATGTGAAACGCCGGTGTGGCGGGAGGCGGAGGCGGCGCCGCTGCCATCGACCCGGGTTGGATCAGAGGAACAGGCGGCAAGTCCAAGTGCCAGGACAATGATTAGTGGCAGACGCACGGCAGTAAATGCTAGGCGGCGACCCCGGATCGGTCAAGCTCTAAATCAATGAAAATTCTGCAAAATAGCTTACCGACAATTGAAACGGGTTTTAGAAATTGTCTTTCCACGCGCGAATCTCTGCGAATACCGAAACCGGCTCTCTCAAATCCCTGCCTGCGTGTTTCGCGGCCGCGGCTTGAACCGTCGGTACCCGGGCGCGCAAAAATGGATTTGTAAGTTTCTCCAGCGCGAGGGTTGCCGGTACCGTGGGTTCTCCGTGGGCGCGGCGTGCCATGCTGGCCTGGTTGCGTGCCTGTATATCGGCATTTTCCGGTTCCACCGTGGCGGCAAAGCGCAGATTCGCCAACGTGTATTCATGTCCACAGTACACGAGGGTGCTATCCGGCAATTCACACAATCGATCCAGGGATGCGAGCATCTGCTGCGCGGTGCCTTCGAACAACCGGCCACATCCCGCCATAAACAACGTGTCCCCGCAGAAAAGCATGCCCTGACCATGGTAGGCAATGTGGCCCCGGGTGTGTCCGGGAATTGACAGAATCCGGAAATCCGCCGCCAACTCCTCAATGTGTATTTGGTCCCCATCCTGCAATCCGTTACTCACGGTCGGAATGGATTCGGCGGCCGGCCCGTATACGGGCACGGTAAATTGCTCCAGCAAACCGGCGACGCCACCGACATGATCGGGGTGATGGTGCGTGAGGAGAATGGCGCATGGCTGCAACCGGGACGCCTGCAACGCTGCAAGCACCGGCCCCGCATCCCCCGGATCCACGATGGCGACCCGGCGGCTACCCGGATTGATCAGCAACCAGATGTAATTGTCGCGGAACGCGGCGACTGGTTTAATCTCCAGCATGACTTCATGCTCGCCGCCAAAATCCGTGTCGTCAATCCGCTTTTGCAAATGGCGGCGCCGCAAGCCATGACCATGCGTGCGCCCGCCGGGTCACAGGTATTCGCGGAGTGGATAACCGGCCCGGTTGGCCGGTATGTGGTGGACCTTGAAAATCAGCACCTGGGTCACGTGTTGCCGGACCTGTTCGGGTATCACCTGGTGCAGGTTGGCAGGCTTGGCAACGGGGATCTCACGCAATCCAGCCGCATTCACCATCGTCTGCTGCTGTGGGTGGACAAGGACGGCCCTCTGCCTCCGGGGTCAGTGATTGCCGAACCGGATAGTCTGCCGCTGGCCACGGACAGTATTGATGTGATCATCCTGCCCCATATACTGGAATTTGCGTCGAACCCGCACCGGGTACTGCGGGAGGCGGAGCGCGCCTTGATCGGAGAAGGCCATCTGGTGCTGCTGGCATTCAATCCATGGAGCCTGTGGGGCCTGTGGCGCCTGGCGTTGGGTTGGCGCCGCAAGGCGCCGTGGAACGGGCAGTTCTACGGTGTTGCCCGCATCCGCGACTGGTTGTCGTTGCTGGATTTTGATGTGGTGTCACTGGAGCGCTTTGCATTTTGCCCGCCGCTGCGGCGCACCATTGGCCGGCTTGGCTGGCTGGAAAACCTGGGAGCCGCCTTATGGCCGGCATTTGGAGGGGCGATGCTGATCGTGGCGCGCAAGCGGGTATTACCATTGACGCCGGTGCGGCTGCGCTGGCAATCGCGCCGCACGCTGATCGCCGCCGGCGCGGCTGAACCCAGTGCACGCAGGACCCTCCCGTGAGCATGGTGGAGATATTCACGGATGGCGCCTGCAAGGGGAATCCTGGACCCGGCGGGTGGGCGGCATTGTTGCGTTATGGCGCGCGGGAACAGGAAATCTCCGGTGCCGAGCGCGAGACAACCAACAATCGTATGGAGTTGACCGCGGCGATTCGTGCCCTGGAGGTGCTGAAGCGCAAGTGCCGGGTACAGGTGACGACGGATTCGGAGTATGTGAAAAACGGCATCACGGTGTGGTTGCCGCAATGGAAGCTGCGCAACTGGAAGACCGCCGGCCGCAAACCGGTGAAGAACATGGACCTGTGGCAACAGCTGGAGGCACTCACCCTGGTTCATGAGGTAAGCTGGCATTGGGTGCGGGGACACAGCGGGCACCCCGAAAATGAACGGATGGACCAACTTGCCGTGGCGGCTATCGAAAGGCTGCTGGCCGGCGAGATCAGTGACTGAGGAAAGACAATTCATGCGACAGGTCATTCTGGACACGGAAACGACCGGGCTGGATCCCACTCAGGGCCATCGCATCATTGAAGTCGGGTGCGTGGAATTGCGGAACCGGCGTCGTACTGACCGGGTCTTTCAGTATTACCTGAACCCGGAGCGCGACATTGAGGCGGGCGCTTTTAATGTACATGGCATCAGCCCGCAGGATTTGGCCGGTAAGCCGCGCTTTGCCGATGTTGTACAGGGGTTGCTGGATTTTGTTCGCGAAGCCGAAGTCATCATCCACAATGCCGCCTTTGACGTGGAGTTCATCAACGCCGAATTGAGACTGCTCGGGCCTGAATGGGGGCGGTTTGGCGATCATTGCCGCGTGATTGACAGTCTGGCACTGGCCCGCCAACTGCATCCCGGACAAAAGAACAGCCTGGATGCACTGTGCGCGCGCTATCACGTGGACAATTCTGCACGCGATGTGCACGGGGCGCTGCGCGATGCACAATTGCTGGCTGACGTATACCTGGCGATGACCGGTGGTCAGGCGGCGTTGCTGCTGGACAGAGTCGAATCCCCGGTAACCGAAGCAGCGTCGCGCCGAGCGCGATCAAATCAGGCGGCCCGCAGCTTACGCGTCATTCACCCAAGTGCCGAGGAACTGGAGGCGCACCAGCACCGTCTCGCTGACATTGATCGCCTAAGTGCCGGCCGATGTATCTGGCTGCGCGATGGAGACAGCGGCTGAATCAGTTCCGTGCCGTTTTCCCCACCGCCTTTTCCAGCAGTGGTTGTAGTTCCCCTTTCTGGTACAACTCCAGGGTGATGTCGCAGCCGCCCAGCAATTCACCGTTTACGAATACCTGCGGAAAGGTGGGCCAGTTCGAGATCTTGGGAAGGTTGGCGCGAACGTCGGGGTTGGCGAGCACGTCAACAAAGGCAAAATCGACGTTGCACGCCTTCAATGCCTGTGCCGTGCGCAGGGAGAAGCCGCATTGCGGAAAATCCGGTGTCCCTTTCATGAACAGCACGATGGGGCTGCTGGCAAGGGTAATCTTGATCTCATCAATGGTGCTCATGGGTCGCATAGCCCTCCAGAGTATGGTAATACCTGACAGAATTACTCAAGAATAAGAGTATACGAGATTTTGTTAGCCGCGCAACGAGCAACAGCAAAACGCGGTCAGGGAATTTGCGCCGCGCCTGCGCGCGAAAGCCTGTGTCAACGTAGTATAATTTCGTTTCCACATCGGGCAGTGGCTGGAATAACGGGGGGGAAAGTATGAATCCACTTGATTCAATCAGCGGCACAATCGTCACGGGCCTGGTGCTGGCCGTGATCCTGATGTTTGTCATCAAAGCATTGGCAGGCGCCTGAACGGCGGGGGGGCGATCATGGATTCGATAATGATGTTGTCGCTGGAACGCTGGGTGCACTTCCTGGCCGGGATCACCTGGATCGGCCTGCTGTACTTCTTCAATTTTGTGAACGCCCCGGCCATGGCACAGGCCAATGCTGACAAGGAGGGGCCCGGCCCGGCCGCCATCGGCAAGTACATCATGCCACGGGCGTTGCTCTGGTTCCGTTGGGCTGCGGTTGTCACCTGGGTGTCCGGCGCCCTTTATATTGGTTCGGCGGGGCACTACTCACTGCATGGTGTATTTACGCTCGGTCTCGGCCAGGGCGGGGACCACACCGGGCTGACGACTATCGGCATGGGCGCCTGGCTTGGCACCATCATGCTGTTCAATGTCTGGGTCCTGATCTGGCCCAATCAGAAAAAGGTGCTGGGCATTGTGTCTGCCACGGATGCGGAAAAGGCCAAGGCGCGCCGGGTAGCGTTCCTGGCCTCGCGGGCCAATACTGCGCTTTCCATTCCCATGCTGCTGTTCATGGGCGCGGCTGCCCATGGCTTGCCGATGTAATCGGCTGCCGCAACCCGCGCCAGATATCCGAGCCCGGCGCATGCCGGGCTCGCCTTTTATAAGGTCAGAATATGTTCGAATTCCTCCAGGTGGGAGAGGCAACATGCCCAGGCATTTCCTGACATTGTCGGACCTTTCAGCGAGTGAGTATCGCGCGTTGTTGCGTCGTGCGGCAGAGCTGAAGTCCGACTGGAAGTCACGGCGCATGCGCGCGTCCTATCCAGGGCGGACGCTGGCGATGATCTTCGAAAAGTCGTCGACGCGAACGCGCGTTTCCTTTGAGACCGCGATGGTGCACCTTGGTGGCCATGCAATTTTCCTGTCCCCGGGCGATTCGCAGATTGGGCGGGGCGAACCGATCGAGGATACAGCCCGTGTACTTTCGCACATGGTGGATTGCATCATGGTGCGAACCCACGGGCATGATCGCATCACGCGGTTCGCTGCCGCCGCGGAGGTTCCGGTCATAAACGGCCTGTCCGATTTGCACCATCCCTGTCAGTTGCTGGCGGACATGCAGACCTATCAGGAGGAGCGTGGGGACATCGCGGGGCGGCGTGTGGCCTGGATCGGTGATGGCAACAATGTGTGTAATTCCTATATTGAGGCGGCGCAGTTGCTCGGTTTCGAATTGCGCATTGCCGCGCCACCGGGGTATTTACCGGATCCCGCGCTGCTGGCCGCGGGCGGTGCCCACGCGGTCATGGTGAGTGACGCCCGCGAGGCGGCGAACGGCGCCGATCTGATTGTCACGGACGTCTGGGCGAGCATGGGCCAGGAAACCGAGGCGGTGGTCCGGCGCACGGCGTTTGCCCCATTCCAGGTAACACCGGAATTAATGCAACTGGCGCGGACGGACGCCCTGTTCATGCATTGCCTGCCTGCCCACCGTGGTGAAGAAGTCAGTGCCGAGGTCATTGATGGACCGCAGAGCGTGGTCTGGGCGGAGGCGGGGAACCGCCTGCATTCGCAAAAGGCCTTGCTGGAAATGTTGTTGGGCTGAGTGATTGCCGGCACGCGTAAATCATGCATTTCCTCGTGAGCAATGATGACGGGTACCAGTCCGACGGTATTGAGGCGCTCGCCGCGGCATTGGCCGTCATCGGGCGTGTCACGGTGGTGGCCCCGGATCGGAATCGCAGCGGTGCCAGCAACTCGTTGACACTGGATGCACCGCTGTATACGCGCGAGGCGCGCAATGGGTTTGTCTTCGTAAACGGCACACCCACTGACTGCGTGCACCTGGCCGTTACCGGCTTATTGGAACACGAACCGGACATGGTGCTGAGCGGGATCAATTCGGGCCCCAACCTGGGGGACGACGTGCTTTACTCAGGGACAGTGGCCGCGGCCATGGAGGCCAGATTTCTTGGCCGGCCGGCAGTCGCCCTGTCCCTGGCCGGTGAAAACCCGGTGCACTACGACGCGGCGGCGCGGGCGACAGTTGAATTGGTGCAATTGCTGATGCGCAATCCGGAGCGGCAGGATCTGTTGCTGAACATTAATTTCCCTGATGTGCCCTACGAGGAGTACGCCGGCTGGGAGGTCACGCGGCTGGGATATCGACACAAATCCGAGCCGGCGGTGCGCATGCAGGATCCGAAGCGGCGCACGGTGTACTGGGTGGGACCGGTTGGACCGGGACAGGATGCCGGACCCGGAACGGATTTCCATGCCGTGGCCAGGAATGCCATTTCCGTCACCCCGATGCAGGTGGATCTCACTCGTCATGGTCTCCTTGCCCCGCTGGCCGAGCTGATTGCAGGACTGAAGCATGCAAAAACCTGACATCCGCGGCATCGGCATGACCTCGCAACGCGCCCGGAATCGCCTGGTGGAGCAGTTGCGCGAGATGGGCATTCGTTCGGAAGTGGTATTGGAATTGATCCGCAGCACGCCGCGCCATTTATTCATCGATGAAGCCCTGTCGAGCCGCGCGTATGACAACACCGCCCTGCCCATAGGCCATAACCAGACCATTTCCCAACCCTACATCGTGGCGCGGATGACCGAGGCGCTGATCGAAAAAGGCATCCCGGACAAGGTGCTGGAGGTTGGCACGGGCTGCGGGTACCAGACTGCGATACTGGCGCGGTTGGTCCCCCACGTGTACACCATTGAACGCATTGAGGCGCTCCATCAACGCGCACGTGATCACTTCCAGATGCTCGGCCTGCGGAACATCCATTCCCGGCACGGTGACGGCAGCCGGGGCTGGCCTGACGCCGCCCCGTTTGGCGGCATTCTGGCAGCGGCGGCGCCCATCGGCGTGCCGGTCACATTGCGCTCGCAGCTGGAGATCGGCGGCCGGCTGATCCTGCCGGTGGGCAAAAGCGGGGATCAGGCACTGCTGTGCATCCTGCGCAGTGCCGATGGTTTCCAGGAACAGCAACTCGACTGGGTCAGTTTTGTTCCGATGGTGGAGGGTGTGTCCTGATTTCCCCATGAACAAGGGACTCACGCACCGCGTCTTGGGGGTGTGCTGTCTGCTGGCGCCGTTATTCCTGTCTGCGTGCAGCTCTGCGGCGCGCGCGCCGGTCACCACGCGCGGTGATGCACCCCGCGATACGCCTGCGGTGACCGAGCCACGCCCCCCGGCGCCGGCGGCTGATGCCGCCAGCGCGACCGTGCATGACGTGGTGAAAGGGGACACCTTGTATTCCATTGCCTGGCGCTATGGTCAGGACTACCGCGACATTGCCCGCTGGAACGGCATCGGGGACCCCTATTTGATCGTCCCCGGCCGCCAGTTGCGTGTGATTGCGCCGGCCAATGTCCCGGCCCCGCTCCCGCCGCGGCGTTCCGCAGCCGCAGTATCCGGAGTCCCCGATGCGTCCGCGGCAGCGCCGCCACGACCCGCGTCGAATTCGCATCCGGATGTACGCACACCGATCGGCAGTCATGGCGCCATAAGCTGGCAGTGGCCGACCTCCGGGCGCGTGATCAAATCGGATTCACCGACCGCCAGGAAGGGATTGGAAATAGCGGGGTCGCAAGGTCAGGCTGTGATCGCGGCAGCTGCGGGTTCAGTGGTGTACAGCGGCAGTGGACTTCTGGGATATGGCAGGCTTATCATCCTCAAGCACAGCGAAATATTTCTCAGTGCATATGCATACAACGAGCGGCTGCTTGTAGCCGAGGGCGATCAAGTGGCGACGGGCCAGCAGATTGCAACCATGGGACTGGACAATAGCGGACAGCCCGTATTGCACTTCGAAATTCGCAAGGATGGCAGGCCCGTTAATCCCATGGAACACCTTCCCAGAAGTCCCCAACCCGGCCGATCCTGATTTAACCGGCCCTGCATATGGCCACCATTCGCCCCAGATCAAAACGCCCGTGCGTGCGGGAGCCGGATGAGGGCGAGGAATCGGGGGTTGAGTTTGACCTGGGGTCGGCATCAGATCCGGAACCGGTCGCGTCCACAGAATCAGAGGCGGGAGATGAAAGTTACGCACGCGGATCCATCAGCGATGGGGACCTGGACGCCACGCGCCTGTACCTGAATGAGATCGGTTATTCCCCGCTGTTGAGCGCTGAAGAGGAGGTCTACTTTGCGCGTCGCGCCCGGCGCGGCGATTTGAAGGCGCGCCAGCGTATGATAGAAAGCAATTTGCGGCTGGTGGTCAAGATTGCGCGCCGCTATATGAATCGTGGCATGGCCCTGCTGGACCTGATCGAGGAGGGCAACCTGGGGCTGATCCGGGCAGTGGAGAAGTTTGATCCGGATCGGGGTTTCCGCTTCTCCACCTATGCCACGTGGTGGATCCGGCAGACCGTGGAACGCGCGCTGATGAACCAGATGCGCACCGTGCGCCTGCCCATTCACGTGGTGAAGGAGATCAACAGTTGTCTCCGCGCGGCACGCCGCCTGGCCCAGCAATTGGACCGGGAACCGGGCCCGGAGGATGTCGCGGGCGAATTGCAGCGCCCGATTGAGGATGTGAAACGCATGTTGGGTCTGAATGAGCGCGTGTCGTCCGTGGATGCCCCCACGGGCCTGGAAACAGACAAGTCACTGCTCGATACCCTCCCCGACGAAAACAACCCCGATCCATCCGAGTTGTTGCAGGATAATGATATGCACGAGCGCATGGACAGCTGGCTTGGGCAGCTTTCCGACAAGCAATTCGCCGTCGTGGAGCGGCGCTTTGGCCTGCACGGGCGCGAAGCGGAAACGCTGGAGGAGATCGGAACCGAACTGGGGGTCACCCGGGAGCGCGTGCGACAGATCCAGATGGAGGCGATGCGCAGGCTGCGGCTTATTCTGGAGCGGGAGGGGTTTTCTGTTGCGGCCCTGTTTAATGAACATTGACATGCCGGAGCGGCGCGAAGCGTGGTCGCCGGCGGCGGTAGCCTGGTCAGGCGATGAGCAGCGCTGCAGCGACCCTGCGATCCTCTCCGAGCAGAAAGTTGTATGCGCGACAGGCGGCACCGGTATCCATGAATTCCAGGCCGATGCCCCGCAGGGGCAGCGACGTCATGATCTCGTGCGGTGGAAATACCAGCCGCCTCCCTGTCCCGACCAGTACCAGTTCCGGCTCCAGCTGCAGCAGGGCCTCCATATGTTCGAGCAGGAATCCCCCGGCATCGGCCGGCCCCCAGTCCTGGATCATCCGGTCGGCCATGACGATGAGATTGCGGGTATGGCGCTGCCCGGCAACGATGACATGCCCGGTTCCATAGGAGGTAATCCGGTTGCGATTGCCGAGACTCAGATCTGGTTCAAATTTCACTGTTACAGCACCGATTTCCCTGACAGCAGTTATCTCAACAAGTTTAATCGCGGAGTGCAATCATGAAAATAATACTTTTGGGCCCCCCGGGGGCAGGCAAGGGTACACAGGCAAACCTGATCCGGGATGAGTTCAAGATCTCGCAAATCTCCACCGGCGACATGTTGCGCGCGGCGGTGAAAGCCGGCACGGAATTGGGCAAGCAGGCCAAGAAGGTCATGGATGCCGGGGAGCTGGTGTCGGATGATCTGATCCTCGCGTTGGTGCGCGAGCGCATCAAGCAGCCGGACTGTGCCAAAGGGTACATGTTTGACGGATTTCCACGCACCCTGGCCCAGGCCGATGGCATGAAAGCGTCCGCGATCGATGTCGAGTACGTGGTTGAACTTAAGGTGCCCGATGAGGAAATTGTGCGGCGCATGGCGGGACGAAGGGTCCACCTTGCGTCCGGCAGGACCTATCACATCCAGTTCAACCCGCCCAAGATTGCCGGCAAGGATGATGTCACCGGGGAGCCGCTGATCCAGCGCGATGATGATGTCGAGGAAACGGTGCGCAAGCGCCTGCAGATTTACCATTCCCAGACCGCGCCCCTGATCAAGTATTACCGTGACTGGGCTGCAACGGGTGACAAGCGCGCGCCAAAACACGCGGGTATAGACGGCAGCGGTGATGTGAGCCAGATCACCAAGCAGGTATTGGAGGCGCTTCGCGCGAAGTGATCCGGGTGGCGATGCAACGTGGATTTGTGTGTTCGAACATCACCAAACCAACCCGAATCCGGAGACGATGATCGGTGTGCCACGCACTGTCATGTGGCAATCTTGAGACAGGGTTGTGAAAAAATATTAGAAAAACAAAAAATCCTCACTATAATAGTGACCTAGCTGTTGTGTAGTTGTGTTGTTGATAAGTGTGTGTTGATGTAGTTCTTCCATTCAACCTGGTTAATTAGGGGAGTGATAAACATGGCTAAGAAGAGAACTGCAAAGAAGAAAGCTGGCAAAAAGAAAACCAAAAAGAAAGCGTCGAAAAAGAAGTAGCTTCCGGTCAAGTCCGGTCGTTCAAAGTTGAAATGCAAACCAGCAAATTGATGCGAACGGAATTGAGGACTTGATGGCAGGAACCCACACCCGGCCGCGGTAATTGCCGGGCGACTAGAGCCTGATTGGCCGAGTCGTGCGGAACCTGCTCTAGACTGAAAACCCCGTCAGTATTGACGGGGTTTTTTTTCGACCTTAACGGTTTATTTGCCTATCGTAAGCTATTGTTTTAGAGATGGAAATCCTGTAGTCCATGGCACGCCGACGAATAAAACGATGGCGCATTCCTCCGCTTCCCTGGCGTCGGCTTCTGATACCCGCCGGCCAGCTCGCAATCATCCTGATCTGTGCCCTGGCGGCATACCTGCTCTGGCTCGACACCATCGTCCGGCAGCGCTTGTCCGGCCTGCAATTGGAGTTGCCAGCGCGTGTCTATGCGCAGCCTCTCGATCTCTATGTGGGCCGCACCATGAGCGCGTCAGATCTCGAGCGCCACCTGCGCCGTGCGGGCTATCAACTGCAACCGCAAATGCACCTGCCGGGTGACTACTGGCGGGAGGGGGATCGAGTCCGGGTTTCCCTGCGCGAGTTCGCCTATTGGGATGGAGTGGAGCGGGCGCGGCGGGTCGAAATCCGGTTTGCCGGAGGTCAAATCGCCGCCATGCGGGGGGCCGACTCAGGCAAGTCCGTGGCCCTGCTACGTCTTGACCCCCCCCTGATTGGCCGTATCGTCCCCAGGAGTAATGAGAACCGGGTATTTGTGCCCCGGTCCGGCGTACCGGATCTCTTGCGCAACGCGATCGTGGCGGTCGAGGATCGACACTTCTTCGACCATAGCGGTATTGATTTGCGTGGCATATCGCGTGCCCTGTGGGTGAACCTCCGCGCCGGGGCATTTGAGCAGGGCGGCAGTACATTGACCCAGCAACTGGTCAAAAATCTCTTCCTGTCGCCGGAGCGCACGTTGCTGCGCAAGCTGAACGAAGCCGCCATGGCGATCCTGGTGGAAAGGCATCTGGACAAGGAGCAGATCCTTTGGGCGTATATCAATGAGGTCTACCTTGGCCAGCAGGGCGCGACCGCGGTGCATGGATTCGGCACTGGCGCCGAATACTACTTTGGACGTCCGTTGGGGGAACTCCAGGTGCATCAGGTGGCGCTGCTGGTGGGCCTGGTGCGCGGCGCATCACTCTACAATCCGCATCGGTATCCCGAACGCGCACGGGAACGGCGCGATCTGGTTTTGCGGCAAATGGCGGAAACGGGATACCTGGCAGAGGCGGAATTGGCGGCGGCCCTGCACCAGAGCCTGGACGTGGTGGCAAAACCCGCGTGGAGCCGTGAACGCTATCCGGCGTTTCTCGATTTGGTACGCAGGGAATTGCGCACGCAGTATCCGCAGCAACAGCTTGCGACCGGCGGGTTGCGGATTTTTACCGCCCTGGATGCGGATATTCAGGATGCGGTGGATGCCGGCACCGAGCAGGTAATCGCGCGCATCGAAGTCAGGAAAAAACTTGCGCGTGGTTCACTGCAGGCAGCCGCGCTGGTCCTCGATTACTCAACCGGCGAGGTCGTGGCGGTCGCAGGCGGCCGCGGCGGTGGCGGCGCGGATTTCAACCGCGCCGTAAATGCCAGGCGTCCGGTTGGCTCCCTGATCAAACCTTTTGTCTACCTGGCTGCGCTGTCTGATTCGGCACGGTTCAGCCTGTTGTCGCAACTGGATGACTCCTGGTTCAGCTTGAAACTTGCGGACGGCTCCCAGTGGCGACCGGAAAACTATGACCATAAAAATCACGGCTACGTGACGGTGCTCGAGGCGTTATCCCGGTCATACAACATTTCCACGGTGCGACTCGGCATGGCACTGGGCCTGGACCGCGTGGTGCAGGTTCTGGTCCAGGGTGGTGTGCATCGTTCCGTGCCACCATTGCCGTCGTTGCTCCTGGGTGCGATTGAGATGTCGCCGCGGGAAGTCGCCCAGATGTACCAGGCACTGGCCAATGGCGGATTCAGCATTCCACTGACCACGATTCGCGAGGCCGTGGCGGCGGATGGCAAGGGGTTGGCGCGGAACGAATTGAAGATGTCCCAGGTTTTTGAACCAGGCGTGACCTTTCTGGTCACACATGCGCTGGGGCATGCCACACTCGAAGGCACCGGGCGGGCGTTACCCGGGTTATTGGGACGCAGCGGAAATTTCCCGGGAAAGACCGGTACGACGGATGATTTGAAGGATAGCTGGTTTGCAGGTTTCGGCGATCGCTACCTGGGGGTCGTTTGGGTCGGGCGGGACGATAATCGGCCCATGGGGCTGACCGGTGCGGGCGGAGCAATGCCGGTATGGGCGGACATCATGCGCCGTTCCGGGCTGGGGCCTTTTCCCGCCGTCCCGCCCGCCGAAGTGCAATGGCTCCCGGCCCCCGCCGTGCCCATGGAGGGTACCTGCCGGGATTTGGGATTCATACCTTATATAGAGGTGCCACCCTATGGACTGTCCGGTTGCGACGATGGCTGAGGGACGGGGCCGGCGCTGGCGGGAAGGGGCTGGCCGGGCCGTCCTGCTCGTGCTGGGCCTGGGACTGGCATCCTGTGCGTTGACGCCCAGGACCGCACCCGTCCCCGTGGAGGATCGGGCCTCACCTCCGGCGCCGCCGCCAGAGCCCGAGCCTGCGGCACCGATACCCTACCCGGACTCCGGCCCCTTACCCGAACCGCTGCCATTGCCTGCGCCACCCGCAGCGCCGGAGCGGTCGGGTGGTACCTCTCCCGCTCGGCCGCCCGCGGTGGTCGCTCTGCTCGGCCGTGTCGATTCCGCCGCCGCGACCGGGAACCCGGCACAGGCCGCCGCCGAGTTGGAGCGAGCGCTGCGGATCAGCCCGCGCGATGGGGACCTCTGGCTGCGGCTGGCGCGCGTGCGCATGCAGCAAAAGCAATGGCAACAGGCTGAGGCTGTCGCACTGAAATGCATTTCCCTGCCGGAGAGTGACGCTGCCACGAAAAAGGCGGCTTGGAACCTGATCAGCTCGGCGCGCGAGGCGCGCGGGGATTCAACCGGGGCAACAGCGGCACGCCGGAGAGCCGCAGCGATCATCCTTTAAGGTGAACAGCCGGGGTCCGGAGATGGGATCTGGCGACCTCGTGGTCCGGCGGTTATTCCGAATAGTAGCTCGCGGTATAGCGCCACGCACTGGTCGGGGACTCCTGGGTGGCGAGTCCCGCCTTGCGTTTGAGTTGGGCCACAAATTGTTCCGCCGTGGGCAAAGTCTCCCAAACTGACGGTAGGAAGGTGGCAGACTTGCGGCCGCGGGAGATGACCAGGCCGTCGGTCCCCGGCCGCAATTGCTGAATCAACTCCGGTTCCGACTGGAAATCCAGCGGCTGCTTTGCACTGAGAATGGAGATGCTGAATGTGACGTCCGTGAATTCTCCGGCACTAAGCGCCGGGAAACGCGGGTCGTGAAACGCAGCCTTGTATGCACTGTTCGTCACGGCGCGGATTAATGGTTCCACTGGCTCGGTGGAACCGATGCAGCCGCGCAGGCGGCTGCGCAGCATTAACGTCACGAATACGGCGGCGGGCGTTCGCAGTTCGGCCTCGACATGCTCCAGTTTCGATTCCAATGGGCGTCCGGTGCGCAATCCGTGCTCAACACTGTTACGCGCCAGGCCCAACAGCAGGTCCCCATCATGATCGCCGTCGGCGACATCCGCTGATCGCAATGCGAATGCGGCGTAGCCAACGACACGATCCCGCCCGCCGGCGGTGTCACCGGAGTTGCGCATGTCCAGGCGCTGGATCTGCATACCCCGTTGGCGCGCGAGGTGTAGCGCGCCTGCCATCGGCATGCAGCCGCAGGCCTGTTCCGGGCCAATAGCCTCGTAGCGGAATTGTTCGATGGCAGTGCAGGTCTCCTGGTCGAGCAGGCGCGCGGTGTTGTAATCGTGATAGTGACTCAGGTCGGTGCTGATCACGATTAACGTCTCCGGACCACCCCACAGGCGCTCGAGCACCTGCGCCACTGCCGCGGGTGGTACATGCCCGACCACCAGTGGTACCAGGGAAAATTCGGGCAGTAAGGCTTGCAGGAAAGGCAGATGTACTTCGAGACTGTGCTCCTGCTCGTGCGCCACGTCATTGACTCGAACTTGTGGCAGGTCCGCCAGGGAATTGATGGCGGCGCGGTCCAGCGGGATATCGCCCAATGGGGTACGGAAGCGGTCCACCGATGGGACCGCCAACCCGCGAAGCGCGACGCGGTGGGCCGGTCCCAAAAGAACCACGCGGCGTATCATTGCCGCCCGCGGTCTGAGCAGGGCGTAGGCGGAAGCCGCCACGGGACCTGAGTACACATAACCCGCATGGGGGGCGATCAACATCTTCGGCATTCCCTGGCCCGTCGGGGGAGTCTGCGCCAGGAGCAGCTTCAGGTTCTCCGCAAGCAGGCCCGGATCAGCCGGGTAAAAGGAACCCGCAACGGCCGGGCGGCGTACTGATCCGCCAAGGCCGCTAAGTCGAATATCACCATTGATGAGCGCCATAATCACCCCCATATATGGAGTGCCACTTTGGCATTTCAAGGAATTGATGGATTATAGGTAACCATGACTGCCTCAGCACCCGTATTTGACCCGGTCTCCACGGTCCGGACCCGTTACTGGCAGCGGCTGGATGACGGTCGCGTGCAGTGTGATGTGTGCCCGCGCGCCTGCAAACTGCACGAAGGCCAGCGTGGCCTGTGTTTTGTACGCGGCTGCCAGAATGGCGAGGTGGTGTTGACCACTTATGGACGTTCCAGCGGTTTCTGCATTGACCCGATCGAGAAGAAACCCCTGAATCATTTTCTGCCGGGTACCCCGGTGCTGTCCTTCGGTACCGCGGGGTGCAATCTGGCGTGCAAGTTCTGCCAGAACTGGGACATCAGCAAGTCGCGTGAAACCGATACGCTGGCAGATGCCGCGTCGCCGGCGCAATTGGCCCAGACCGCAGTCCGGCTCGGCTGCCGGTCGATTGCGTTTACCTACAATGATCCCGTGATCTTTCACGAGTACGCGATCGACGTGGCCCAGGCGTGCCGCGCGTGGGGAATAAAATCCGTCGCGGTCACCGCCGGTTACATGTGTCCGGCTCCGCGTGCGGAGTTCTACCAGCACATGGACGCCGCAAATGTGGACCTGAAGGCGTTCAGTGAACGCTTTTATCACAACATCACCGGCGCCCACCTGCAGCCGGTGCTGGAGACGCTGATGTATCTGAAACATGAGACGCGGGTATGGTTCGAAATCACGACCTTGCTGATCCCGGGCGAAAACGATTCCGACAGCGAACTCGATGCGATGACCGCGTGGATTCGGGAGTCCCTTGGTCCGGATGTGCCGCTGCATTTCACCGCATTCCATCCGGACTGGAGAATGCGCGACAAGCCGCCCACGCCCGCGGCGACACTGACCCGGGCGAGGGCAATTGGTTTGCGCAATGGACTGCACTTCGTTTACACCGGGAACGTGCATGATGCCAACGGTGGCAGTACCTGGTGCCGCCAATGCGGAAACCTGCTGATTGGGCGTGACTGGTATGTGCTGGGTGATTGGAACTTGAGCGCGGAGGGAGATTGCAACCGGTGTGGCACAGGGTGTCCCGGCGTATTCGAGGCCGCGCCGGGTCATTGGGGCGCGCGGCGCCAGCGCGTGCAACTGTCGCGCACGCGCACTGGAGGGCCGGTCGCGGCTTGAAAAGGCGGGGGGCTATCGGTACCATGCGCCTTCGTTGTTGCGGGGTGGAGCAGTCTGGCAGCTCGTCGGGCTCATAACCCGAAGGTCGCAGGTTCAAATCCTGCCCCCGCTACCAGTCAGTTGATTGCTGGGAGCGGCCCCGTGTATGCGGGGTTTTTTGTTGGTGGCGCCAAAAATTGGCATGTCACGGCGGCCCCGGCGGGCGCAGTGGCACCACCCGCCGGCAAGCAGAACATGTGCAATCAAGAGTGGGCCGCCGGCCCATTTTTTGTTTTAAGCACATGGATGTGCTGTATGCCGCTTGTGTCGGGAACACACATTCGGCGGTAGCGACTGGATGGCCGGATGAAAGTTCTGGGGCCGTTAATCGAGCCTGTGGTGAATGCCCTCGGCTGCGAGCTGTGGGGTATCGAACACATGCGGCGTGGGCACCGGACTCTGCTGCGAATTTACATCGACAGCAACCACGGGGTGACGCTGGCCGATTGCGAACGCGTCAGCCGCGAAGTCACCGGAGTGCTGGACGTGGAGGATCCAATCCGCGGCCCATATGACCTGGAGGTTTCCTCTCCGGGTGTGGATCGCCCCCTGTTTACGCTGGCCCAGTTGCGACGCTATAGCGGAAATGAAGTGCGCTTGCGATTGTGCATGAAGCTGCAGGGGCATCGCCAATTGCTTGGCATGGTGGAGAAGGTGGAAGCCGATGCGGTCGTGATCAACATGCTTGGCGAGCGCATTGAGGTGAAGTGGGACATGGTGGAAAGGGCCCGGCTGGTGCCGCAGTCCTGAGCCATGCCAGTGTGGAATTGATTATCAAATGGTGCTTGAAATGAATAAAGAAATCCTGACAGTTGTGGACGTGGTGTCAAACGAAAAGGGCGTTGCCAAGGAGATAATCTTCGAGGCAATCGAGGCCGCGCTTGCCACTGCCACCAAGAAACGCAATCGCGAAGACATCGAGGTTCGTGTCGCCGTGGATCGCGAGACCGGCGATTACGAAACGTTCCGGCGCTGGGAGGTGGTGGCGGACAGTTCGGACCCCCTGGAGTTTCCGCCGCGCCAGATTCGACTGACTGATGCCCAGGCACGCAACCCGGAACTGCAAGTGGGTGGATTTATCGAAGAGCCGATGCCGTCGGTGGAATTCGGACGTATTGCCGCGCAGACGGCGAAGCAGGTCATCGTCCAGAAGGTACGCGAGGCGGAACGCAACCAGGTCATCGAGGCATATCGCGGACGGGTCGGGCAAATGGTCGGCGGCGTCGTGAAGCGTGCCGAGCGCAGTGGCCTGATACTGGACCTGGGCGGCAATGCCGAGGCCTTGATCCCCCGGGAGCAGATGATCCCGCGCGAACCGGCACGGCCTGGCGATCGCTTGCGCGCCTACCTGCGCGAGGTTCGGCCCGAACCCCGCGGTCCGCAATTGTTCCTGAGCCGGACCGCGCCGGAACTGTTGATCGAATTGTTCAAGATTGAAGTGCCCGAAATCAATGAGGGTTTGATCGAAATCATCAGCGGCGCACGCGACCCCGGGTCGCGTGCGAAAATAGCCGTGCGCGGACGTGACGGTCGTATCGATCCCATTGGCGCCTGTGTCGGCATGCGCGGTTCGCGTGTGCAGGCGGTATCCAACGAACTGGCCGGCGAACGTGTGGACATCATCCTCTGGGATGAAAATCCGGCGCAGTTCGCCATCAATGCCATGGCCCCCGCGGAGGTGGTGTCCATCATGGTGGATGAGGACGCGCACAGCATGGATGTGGCCGTGGCCGAGGAAAATCTGGCCATGGCCATCGGCCGTGGCGGGCAGAACGTCAAATTGGCCAGTGAATTGACCAAGTGGAACCTGAACATCATGTCCGTGGAGCAGGCGGAGCAGAAAAGCGAGGCCGAGGCGTCCACATTACAGGAAATGTTCAAGGAGCAACTGGGTGTGGACGGGGAAGTGGCGTCGATCCTGGTGCAGGAAGGCTTCTCCAGCATTGAGGAGGTGGCCTACGTGCCCGAGAACGAAATGCTTGAGATTGACGAATTTGACGCGAGCCTGGTCACGGAAATTCGCGACCGGGCCCGTGACGTGATGTTGACGCGGGCCATTGCCAGCGAGGAGCGGCTCGGCGACGCAGAACCGGCGGAAGATCTGTTGAGCCTGGAGGGGATGGACGATGCCCTGGCATACGAACTGGCCGGGCGCGGCGTTATAACCCGCGAAGACCTGGCCGAGCAGGCGGTGGATGACCTGATGGAGATTGACGGGATGGATCGGGCGCGGGCCGGGGAACTGATCATGACCGCACGCGCACACTGGTTCGAAACCGAAAATGAGGCCGCTGCGGGAGCAAGCAATGCCTGAGGTTACTGTTAGTCAGTATGCCGACGTGATCGGCGTTTCCATCGAGCGACTGATGGAGCAGTTGCAACAGGCCGGCCTGCCCGAAAAACAGCCCGGTGATGGCATCTCCGAAGACGAAAAGGCGGAATTGCTCGGTTACCTGCGCCGCAAACACGGCAAGGATGCCTCATCCGAGCCGAGGAAGATCACACTCAAACGCAAGAGCGTCGGCGAACTCAAGGTACCGGTGCCGACGTCCGCTGCCGGGCGGGCAAAGCCGCGGGCCAAGACCGTGGCGGTGGAATTCAGGCGCCGGCGCACCTACGCCAAGCGCAGCACCATCGAAGAGGAAGCCGCCAAGCAGACCGCGGAGCGCGAACAGCGCGAGATGGAAGAGGCGGCGGCACGCGCAGCGGAACGGGCAGCGGCGGAGGCCCTGGGCGAATTGGAGGCGGTCCCGGCGCACGAACCACAGCCGGAGAGCGTGGCGCGGGCCGGGGCCGAAGCGGCCGCGCCCGCAGAAGTCACAGGTGCAGAGACAGCCGAACCTGCCAGTGCGCCCCCGGCGGCGGCTACCGCGGCACGCCCCCCGGCGCTGCGGGAACTTCATGTCGCTTCGGACAAGTCCGGCAAGCGCAGGAAGAAACCACGCGCAATTCGACCCACGGTCGTGCGGCGTCCTTCGCAACACGCCTTTGAAATGCCCACAGCGCCCATTGTGCGGGAGGTGGATATTCCCGAAAGCATCACCGTGGCGGAACTCGCGCAACGCATGTCCGTCAAGGGCACCGAGGTGGTGAAGGTGATGATGAACCTGGGCAGCATGGTAACCATCAACCAGACCATTGATCAGGCCACCGCCACCATTGTGGTGGAGGAAATGGGGCATACGGCACGGTTAATGAAGGAGAACGTGCTGGAAGAGGAGGCCATGAAGGTCTCCGAAGATGATGGAGAAAAAGCGACGCGCCCGCCAGTGGTCACCATCATGGGGCACGTGGATCATGGCAAGACTTCGCTGCTGGACTACATCCGCCGCACCAAGGTGGTTGACGGCGAGGCGGGCGGCATTACGCAGCATATCGGCGCCTACGGGGTGACGACGGACAGGGGAAGGATCACCTTCCTGGATACCCCGGGTCACGAGGCATTCACTGCCATGCGTGCCCGTGGCGCCAAGGTGACCGATATCGTGGTCGTGGTGGTGGCCGCGGACGACGGCGTCATGCCGCAAACCGAGGAGGCCGTGCGCCACGCCAAGGCAGGCAAGGTGCCAATTATTGTGGCGCTCAACAAGATGGACAAAAGGGAGGCGGACCCCGACCGCGTGAGGCAGGAACTGGCCAAACTGGATGTCATATCCGAGGACTGGGGCGGCGACACGATTTTTGTCCCGGTGTCTGCGCGCACCGGTGATGGCGTGGACAAGTTGCTGGAATCCATCCTTCTGGTGGCCGAGGTGCAGGACCTGAAAGCCGCTCCCACCGGGCTTGCCCGTGGCACGGTGATCGAATCCAGGCTCGATCGGGGCCGTGGTCCCGTGGCCACGTTACTGGTGCAAAGCGGGGAATTGCGCAAGGGCGACGTCATCCTGAGCGGGCATGAGTACGGGCGTGTGCGCGCGATGTATGACGAAGACGGGAAAGAGCTGGAGTCTGCCGGACCCTCCATGCCAGTCGAGGTGCTCGGACTCTCGAGCACGCCCAATGCAGGGGATGAGATGGTCGTGTTGCCGGATGAAAAGAAGGCGCGGGAAGTGGCGCAATTCCGGCAGGGCAAGTACCGCCAGGGCAAATTGGAGCAGAAACACCAGGCCAAGCTGGAAAACATCATGCAGCAGATGGGCGAGGAAGAAAGAACCTCACTCAATATCCTGGTCAAGGCCGATGTGCAGGGTTCGGCGGAGGCGCTGTCGGATGCACTGACGCGGCTGTCTTCGGATGAAGTCACGGTGAACGTGATCCACAGCGGCGTCGGCGGGATCACCGGTTCCGATGTGCAACTGGCCATGGCCTCAAATGGCGTGGTCATTGGTTTCAACGTGCGCGCGGATGCGGCCGCGCGCAAGCTGGTGGAAGATGAAGGCATCGACCTGCGCTACTACAGCATCATTTACGAATTAATCGACGACGTGAAGAAGGCCATCGTCGGCATGCTGGCGCCGGAGATTCGCGAACAGATTGTCGGGCTCGCCGAGGTAAAGGAAGTGTTCCGTTCACCGAAATTTGGTGACATCGCCGGCTGCCTGGTTACCAGCGGTGCGGTCCGGCGCAACAACCCCATCCGCGTGCTGCGCGACAATGTGGTCATTTTCGAAGGTCAGTTGGAATCGCTGCGCCGCTTCAAGGATGACGTGAGCGAGGTCAAATCCGGCACGGAATGCGGCATCGGCGTCAAGAACTACAATGATGTGCGCGTCGGGGATCAGATCGAGGTATTTGAACGCATCGAGATAGCGCGCAAGCTGGGCTGACCCGGCGGGAGGTTGTAGTCATGCCGCGCGAATTTGGACGCAATCGGCGCGTTGCCGACCAGGTGCAACGCGAAATCGCCGCGATGGTGCAGGCGGAGCTGGACCCGGGACAATATGGATTGGTGACCATATCGGGCGCAGATGTCAGCCCGGACCTGAAGCAGGCAAAAGTGTACTTTACGTGTTTCGGCGGCAAGCTGAAGCCGGCCGAACTGCAACAACATCTCAACCAGATGGCCCCGCATTTCCGGCACCTACTGGCGGCGGCGCTGACTACGCGCTCGGTACCAAAGCTGCATTTTTCCTTTGATGAATCCGTGGAGCGCGGCAGCCGCATCAATTCACTGCTGGGTTCCCTGCGCCATGATGATGAATAGGCCGGGTGTAGTATCCGCGCCGGCAGGAAGGTTGCCATGAAGCGGCGCTCCCGCGGACGTGAGGTCAACGGTGTGCTGCCATTGGACAAGCCGGCCGGGATTACCTCCAACGAGGCCCTGCAGGAGGTCAAGCACCTGTACCGCGCCCGCAAGGCCGGTCATACCGGCAGCCTGGACCGGACCGCCACCGGGTTGCTGCCGCTGTGCCTTGGTGAGGCGACAAAATTCTCCGCTTTGCTGCTGGAGGCGGACAAGCGCTACGTGGCGCGCTGCAAACTGGGGCTGCGCACCGCCACCGGGGATGCGGCGGGGGCGGTACTCGAAGTGCGTCCCGTGCCGGCATTGGCGCGCACCGATTTTGATGCGCTGCTGGAGCGGTTTCGTGGCGATATCGAGCAGGTTCCACCCATGTATTCGGCGCTCAAACAGAATGGGCAGCGGCTGTATGAACTGGCCTACCAGGGCATTGAAGTGGAGCGCAGTCCGCGCCCGGTGACCATTCACGAGTTGAAGCTCGTGGATCTGCGAGCGGATGAATTTGAAATTGCAGTGTGGTGTTCCAAGGGCACATACATTCGGACCCTGGCTGAGGACATCGGTACGGTAGTGGGGTGCGGCGCCCATGTCATGAATTTGCGGCGCACGGCTGCGGGACATTTTCTGGAGCAGGAAATGGTCTCCATGGCGGCCGTACGTGCGGCCGCGGAGCAGGGTTTGGAGGCGCTGGATCAGCTCCTGCTCGGCACCGACAGCATGTTGCGGAATGCACCGGCCCTGGTGTTGCAGGAATCCGTCGCTTTCTACTTCCGCCAGGGTCAGCCGGTCCTGGTGCCGCGGGCGCCAACCCAGGGCCGGGTGCGCATTTACGCCGAGTCCGGCTACTTTCTTGGTGCAGGAGAAGTGCTGGATGATGGACGCATTGCCCCGCGCCGGTTGTTCCAATCCGCGCCCCCCGCAGGGACCGTTGCAACGGGATAATTCCTTGTTCCGGGCAGGGTGCGTGGGTACAATACGCGCCGCTTAAACGGGGCCAGAAAAGGTTTGTTGGTGTCCATCCGTTCGCTGAAGGACACTAACCCGGTGCATGGATGCACCGGCGCAGGCGATGACGCAAGTCGTCGCCTGCGGAGGGAACGAAAAATCACGCTTTTTCGTTCCCGAATCCATAAACGGCCAGGTGGCCGGTTATGGATGACAACTAATTGGGTTAGTCAGGAGTGGAATTCATGCCATTGAGCACACAGAAAACGGCTGACATCGTCAGCGATTACAAGCAGTCCGAACAGGATACCGGATCCACGGAAGTGCAGGTCGCCCTGCTCACCGCCCGCATTACCGACTTGTCAGATCATTTCAAGACCCATGCGCGGGATTACCATTCCCGTCAGGGTCTCCTGAAAATGGTGAACCAGCGCCGGCAGTTGCTCGAGTATCTTCGGAAGAAGGATTTGACCCGCTATCGGGAACTCATTGGCCGCCTCGGCCTGCGTAAGTAACCCGGCGTCCCGCAGCATCAGTTTTTGAAACGGCGCTCATGCACCGCGACCGGGACGGCGGCTTTCATTTCCCGGTACTTCTGATGCTCTGGCGCTGTTTCAGCCTTAAATCGATCAATGGGGTGATTGCATGAATCCAATTACAAAGGAATTCCAGTTTGGAAGCCGTACCGCGCGTATCCAGTACGGGAAAATTGCACGGCAGGCTACCGGCGCGGTCATGGTCAGTCTGGGTGAGACCGTGGTGCTGGTTGCCTGTGTGGCGAGCAAGGATGCCGACCCGGATCGGGACTTCTTTCCGCTGACGGTTGACTACCAGGAACGCACCTATGCCGCGGGCAAAATCCCCGGGGGCTTCTTCAAGCGGGAAGGCCGGCCATCGGAAAAGGAAATTCTGACCTCGCGCCTGATTGATCGACCCATTCGCCCCCTGTTTCCCGCTGGATTCAAAAATGAGGTCCAGATCGTCGCCACGGTCATGTCCCTGGACCCGGAAGTGGACCCCGATATTCCCGCCATGATGGGCGCCTCGGCAGCCATCGCGGTTTCCGGCATACCCTTCAGCGGCCCGGTGGGCGCGGCGCGGGTTGGATACAAGGACGGGTCCTACATACTGAATCCCAGTTTCGAAGAATTGAAATCCTGCAGCCTGGACCTGGTAGTGGCAGGGACGCGCAGTTCCGTGCTGATGGTGGAATCAGAGGCAAAGGAGTTGTCCGAGGACGTGATGTTGGGGGCGGTGATGTTCGGTCACAGCCAGTTCCAGATCGTCATCGACAATATCGAGGCGCTGGCCAAGGCGGCAGGGATCAAACCGTGGACCTGGGAGACTCCGAAAGATGACCGGGACCTGGCGCAGGCGGTGGAGAAGCGTTGCGGCGATTTGCTGCGCGAGGCGTATGCCATCCAGGACAAGATAAGCCGGCGCGAACAGATCGACAGTATTCACCAGGAGGCCATCAGCGCCATCCGCGAAGAGCATCCTGATCGCTGGACGGAGGGTATGCTGGGCGGGGCCATTGGGGAACTGGAAAGCAGCATCGTTCGCGGCGGGATCATTGCCGGCGAACCCCGCATTGATGGCCGCGATCCGAAATCCATTCGCGCCATCAGCGTCGAGGTCGGCGTATTGCCGCGAACACACGGTTCGGCGTTATTTACCCGCGGCGAGACCCAGGCCATTGTCGTGGCGGCCCTGGGCTCGGAGCGCGACGCGCAGATCATTGACGCCATTGAAGGCCGGCGCGAAGACCTGTTCATGCTGCATTACAACTTTCCGCCGTACAGCGTCGGCGAGACTGGCCGCGTAGGCTCCCCGAAGCGCCGGGAAATCGGCCATGGCCGGCTGGCCAAGCGCGGTATCCTGGCCGTGATGCCCGATGCCAAGGCATTTCCGTATGCGTTGCGGGTAGTTTCCGAAATTACCGAGTCCAATGGTTCAAGCTCGATGGCCACAGTCTGCGGGACGAGCCTGGCGCTGATGGACGCCGGGGTGCCGATTTCGGCTCCCGTGGCGGGAATTGCCATGGGCCTGATCAAAGAAGGCGACAAGTTCGTGGTGCTTTCCGACATCATGGGTGACGAGGATCACCTTGGCGACATGGACTTCAAGGTGGCAGGCACTGCCAAGGGTATCACCGCCCTGCAGATGGACATCAAGATCAGCGGCATTACGCGCGAGATCATGGAGGTGGCACTGCAGCAGGCACATCAGGGCCGGTTGCATATACTGGAGAAGATGAACGCCGTAATTTCCAGCCCCCGCGGCGAGATGTCCGAATACGCACCGCGTATTACCTCTCTCAAGATCCATCCGGACAAGATCCGCGACGTTATTGGCAAGGGTGGTGCCACGATCCGCGCCATTACCGAAGCGACCGGCACCACCATCGATATTGAGGATGATGGCACCATCAAGATCTATTCCAGCGACAAGGCGGCCAGCGAAGTGGCGCGCAAGCGCATCGAGGAATTGACCGCCGACATCGAAGTGGGCCGCGTCTACGAGGGCCGGGTGGCGAAACTCATGGATTTCGGCGCCTTCGTCAACATCCTGCCCGGCAAGGACGGCCTGGTGCATATCTCCCAGATTTCAAACGAGCGCGTGGAAAATGTCAGTGACAAACTGACCGAGGGCGAATACGTCAAGGTCAAGGTGCTGGAGATCGACAAGCAGGGCCGCGTGCGACTGAGCATGAAGGCTGTCAACGAGTAAGTTCATCCGCCCCCGCCGTGCCCGGTCGCGGCGGGGTTCCTGTCTCTCACGGGGGCAATGCCGGTTCCAGCCTGCAATTAATCCATGGCGAACGACGTCGGCAACCTGAATCCGCTACTGCGTACAGCCAGGCGCGAAGACCTGCCCGACCTGGCTCGATTCATTCAGGGCTATTACCGCTTTGAAAGCATCCCCTTTGACCTGTACCGCGTGGAGCGCGGACTGGTGCCGCTGCTGGGCCGGGAGGATTTGGGCCGGATCTGGCTTATCGACGTCAATGATGTCTCCGTGGGTTACCTCATCGTTTGTTTTGGGTATTCCATCGAAAAGGGTGGCCGCGATGCCATGGTGGATGAGTTTTACATCGACGCGAACTATCGGGGACGCGGTATCGGTCGGCGTATTCTTGAACAAGCCATCGCCGAGGTCCGGGCATTGGGAGTAGTTTCCCTTTTCCTTGAAGTCGACCGCAGCAATGAGGCCGCGCAAAAGTTGTACAGCGGGGCCGGATTCGTCCTGCGGGACAAATATCTTTTGATGGCGATGGATTGCACTTAGCGGACCCGGCACGGGTTCTGTACTAGAATTGATCGGCCCGATCACCGGGTGGGAGCAGATTGATGCAATCCGGATTCGGGTACGGCTACAGTTTGCGTCCCTTCCTGCGAATCGGCACCCATTCAGGGAATGCTTGATCCATGCCGCGCTGGTTTCAGGCCTGTCTGCTTCCGCCGCTGGTGTTTCAGTCCATTATGATTGCCGGCGGCTACGGGACCGGGCAGGAATTCCTGGTGTTCTTCATGAACATGGGTCCGCTGGCCGGTCTGCTCGGGATTGTCTGCATTGCCATTCCCATTATCAGCCTCAGTGCCCTGGTGGCGTTCGAGTTCGCGCGCCTGCGCCGGGCCTATGATTACCGCACCTTCTTTCGCGGCCTGCTTGGCCGTGGCTGGTTTATTTGGGAGGTTGGTTTCCTTGTAACGCTGGTGATCCTGTTCGGTGTTATCGGGTCCGCAGCGGGGGAGATCCTGCGCACGACCTTCGGCCTGCCCTATTGGGGTGGCACCGTGGGATTGATGTTCGCTGTGGCGCTGGTGGTGTGTTTTTCCGGATTGTTTATTGAACGCCTGCTGGCCGGTTGGGCGTTGTTGCTTTATGTGGCGTATGCACTATTTTTTATCGTCGGGCTCACGCAGTTTGGCGGCACGTTGAAAGAGTTTGCGTTGTGGGGCCCGCTGGATACGCCCTGGGTGAGCAGCGGCGCGCGTTATGCGGCGTTGCAGCTATCCATCCTGCCGGCGATGTTCTTCTCACTGCGCCACATCCGGACGCGTCGCGAGGCCTTTACTGCCGGCCTGTTGACCGGGCCGGTGGCCATGGTTCCCGGGTTACTGTTCTACGTCATCATGCTGACCCA
>CAYMXG010000004.1:0-14569 GCA_964394115.1 uncultured Enterobacteriaceae bacterium
TATTGAATTGCAGGCCGAGGTCCAGGAGGCGCTGGAGTCCAATATCATGCTGGAACTGGATGAACCCGAGCCTGAAGTCACAGCGGAATTGCCACACCAGGAACTGCAGGTAAAGACTGGAGACCTGGATTCTGCCGCCAGCACGGACGAGTCCGGGGACAGTCCGGACGAAATGCCTGTGGACACCGCCTGGGACGACGCCTATCAGGGCGGCACGGTCAGCCAGCGCGGCAGCGGAGACGGCGAGTATTCCGGATTCGAGAATCAGACGGCGCAGGAAACAACGCTGCGCAATCATCTACTCTGGCAGTTGAACCTGACCCCGACCAGCGACACTGATCGGGCCATTGCCGCGGCGATTATTGACGCGCTGGACAATGACGGCTTTCTGACCAGCACACTGGAAGAGATCCGGCAGGCACTCGCCCCGCAACTTGCAGTGGACGTGGACGAGGTGCACGCAATGCTGCGCCTGGTGCAGGCCATGGAACCCACTGGGGTCGGCGCGCGCGATTTGCGCGAGTCCCTGCTGCTGCAACTGGCGCAGCTGCCCCCGAACCTACCGCACCGCGATTGCGCCCTGCGGCTCGTGGACGGAAACCTGGAACTGCTCGCGGCGCGCGACTACCCGCAATTGTTGCGCCGCCTGAAAATCGGACGCGAGGAACTGCAACAGGCGGTGGCGCTGATCCAGTCCCTGAACCCGCGCCCGGGCAGCCAGGTGCAGGATTTGCCGACGCAATACGTGGTCCCTGATGTGTACGTGCGGCGCGACCGCAATACCTGGCGCGTGGAACTGAACACCGACATCATCCCGCAATTGCGCATCAACCCGGGTTACCTGAGTCTGGTGCGCCGCGCGGACAGCAGCCCGGACAATTCGTCACTGAAGAACCACCTGCAGGAGGCGCGCTGGCTCATCAAGAGCCTGCAGAGCCGCAGTGAAACCCTGCTCAAGGTCGCCACCTGTGTGGTCGAGCGCCAGCGCGCCTTCCTCGAGCACGGTGAGGAGGCCATGCGCCCGCTGGTATTGCATGACGTGGCACAGGCACTGGGCATGCACGAATCCACGATTTCGCGCGTCACCACCCGGAAATACATGCACACGCCGCGTGGGATCTTTGAGCTCAAATTCTTCTTTTCCAGCCACGTCAGTACGGATCTGGGCGGAGCCTGCTCTTCCACCGCCATCCGCGCCTTCATCCGCAAACTCATCAGCGCCGAACACGGCGATCGACCGCTGAGTGACAGCCGCATAGCCGCGTTATTGAAGGAGCAGGGAATTATCGTGGCGCGCCGCACGGTGGCCAAATACCGGGAAGCGATGGCCATTCCCCCGTCCCATGAACGCAAGCGTCTCGGCTGAGCGCCCGGACCATTCGCGCTATGGCAGAAAAAACACCCCCTAATATTATGGAGCCGAACATGCAGATCAGCGTGACAGGGCAACACCTGGACATCACCCCCGCCATCCGTGCCTATGTTGAAGAAAAATTCGGGCGCCTTGAGCGCCATTTCGAGCACATGACCAACGTGCACGTGATCCTGCGGGTGGAGAAGGAACGCCAGCGGGCAGAGGCATCGGTGCACGTCAATAAAGCTGACCTGTTTGCCGACCACGAACATTCGGACATGTACGCCGCCATTGACGGCCTGGTGGACAAACTCGACCGCCAGGTCAAGAAGCACAAGGAGCGCCTCCAGGATCACCGGCGCGGCGACGCCCCCAGGAAGGTAACTGAGCCGGACTGACCCTGGCAGCACACTGACGATGCCCCCGGCAAAATCCAGCCGACGTTTCATCGTGGTCACCGGGCTCTCCGGCGCCGGTAAAACCGTGGCGCTCAATGCGCTGGAAGACCTGGAGTTCTACTGCATCGACAATCTTCCGGCCGGAATGCTGGAACAATTCTTTGAGCGCATCGCGCATGGCGTGGATGGCCTCCCGGACGCGGTTGCCGTGGGGATAGATGCGCGCAATCCGGAACCGGCCCTGGCCGGTGTCCCCGCGCAGCTGGGGCAACTTCGCGCCGGTGGAATTCCCGCCGAAGTCGTGTTTCTGGATGCCGGCGATGATGTCCTGGTACGCCGCTTCAGCGAGACGCGCCGGCGCCACCCGTTGTCCTCGGAACAGGCCATGCTGCCGGATGCCATCCGCAAGGAGCGTCGACTGTTGGGGCCGCTGTCCGAGATTGCCGATTTGCGCATCGACACCAGCCTGTGCACCGTGCATGAACTGCGCAAGCTGGTGCATGAGCGCGTGGCGTTGCGGCCGACGGCCGTACTGTCGTTGCAATTCATCTCCTTCGGCTACAAGTATGGCGTGCCGCTGGACGCGGATTTCGTATTTGACGTGCGTTGCCTGCCGAATCCGCACTGGGAACCGGGACTCCGCAACCTCACCGGCAAGGACCCCGCCGTGGCGGAGTTTCTGCAACGCGAACCCGAGGTGCGCGCCATGCTGCAGGACCAATGCGGATTCCTCGATCGCTGGATCCCGCGCTTCGAGGCCGAGCAGCGCAGCTACCTCAGCGTCGCCCTGGGCTGTACCGGCGGACAACATCGTTCTGTGTACATGGCGCAATGGCTGGCCGGACATATCCAGGCCGGAAACCGGCGCGTCGTGGTGCGGCACCGGGATCTCGAATGAGCGTCGGCATAGTACTTATCGCTCATGCCGGCATCGGCCCGGCCCTGGCAGGTACCGCCCAATTCGTGCTTGGGGAGTTGTCTTTGCCGCTGCGGGTGGTGGTTGTCTCCCGGGACAGCCGCGCGGAAGAAGTCCTTGAACATCTGCAGGCGGTCGCGGCCGAACTGGACCAGGGTGATGGCGTGCTGATCCTGACCGATATGTACGGCGCCACCCCCACCAATGTTGCGCGCCGGATCAACCCGGGGCGGCAGGTCAAGATCGTCACCGGCGTCAACCTGCCCATGCTGTTGCACGTACTTAACTATCCGGACCGGGATCTGGAGGCCCTGGCGGCCACGGCGCTGGAAGGCGGACGCGAGGGCGTCCTGGCCGTGACGGACAACTGACATGCCGCAACGCTCCATGGTGCTGGTCAACAAACTCGGTCTGCACGCGCGCGCTGCCGCGAGTTTCGTCAAGATTGCTGCGGCATTTGGCTGCGACATTAATGTCAAATGCAATGGCAAGGACGTGAACGGCAAGAGCATCATGGGCGTGATGATGCTGGCAGCAGCCAAGGGCAGCGCCATAGAAGTGACCGCCGATGGGCCGGGGGCGGAGGCGGCGCTGGACCGGATTGAGGCACTGGTGCTGGATCGCTTTGGAGAGGACGAATGACCATTGCGCTGCACGGCCTGGGGATTTCGCGCGGCATCGCCATCGGCCCGGCGCACATCATCGAACGGGGACAGCTGGATATTCCCGAGTACGAACTGGAACCGGAGCAGATCCTCGACGAGACACAGCGCCTGCAGGAGGCGGTCCTCGCTGCGCAGGAGCAATTGCGCGCCATCCGCCAGCACATCCCCGCGGGTACCACTGCGGAAATAGCCGCGCTCATCGATGCCCACATATTGATGCTCGATGATACTGCGCTTATACACGAGCCTCTGCGCCTGATCCGGGAAGAGCGTCGCAATGCCGAATGGGCGCTGAAGGCGCAGCGTGACGCGCTGGTGCGCACCTTCGAGGAAATGGATGATGCCTATTTGCGCACGCGCCGCGACGATGTCGTGCATGTGGTGAACCGGGTCCAGCGCATCCTGCTGAGGCATTCACCGCTGCGCCACGAGCAACCTGACAGCCGTCTGGCCGGCTACATCATTTTCGCCGACGACCTGACGCCCGCAGATACGGTGCTCATGCAACACCACGGGATTGCCGCATTCGTGACCGAGTACGGCGGACCCACCTCCCATACCTCCATCCTGGCCCGCAGCCTGGGCATCCCCGCCATCGTCGGCCTGCATCAGGCCCACGTCTACATTCGGGATGAAGATCCAACCATCGTGGACGGCAGCCGTGGCGTGGTACTGGTCGACCCGGACGATGCCAGCCTGGAGTTTTATCGATCCCGCCGCGAGCAGGATCAGCGCTATTACTCCGGCCTGATCCGCCTCAAGGGCGCGCCGGCGTGTACGCGGGATGGGGTGCGCATCCAGTTGCAGGCCAACGTCGAGTTGCCCAGGGACTTTGACCACGTTTTGCAGGTGGGCGCGGACGGCATTGGCCTTTACCGAACCGAGTTTCTGTTCATGAACCGCGCTACGCCCCCGGATGAAGAAGAGCAATACCAGAATTATCTGCACGCGGTCCAGGTGCTGGGCCGGCTGCCGGTGACCATTCGCACACTGGACCTGGGCGCGGACAAGGAGGCAGACAACCGCCGCCATGGGCCGTTGGCCGCAAATCCGGCGCTTGGATTGCGCGCCGTGCGGCTGTGCCTCAAGGAACCGGCCCTGTTCCGGCCGCAGTTGCGCGCCATCCTGCGCGCTTCGGCCGCGGGCGACGTACGCCTGATGATCCCGATGCTTTCCAACCTCCACGAGGTGGAGCAGGTGCTGGACATGATCGACGACATCAAGCGGGAACTAAGCAGCACGGGCATGCAGTTCAATCCCGACCTTCCTGTTGGTGGCATGATCGAAGTCCCGGCAGCTGCAGTATGCGCGGATATGTTCGCGCAGCGCCTGGATTTCCTGTCCATCGGCACCAATGACCTGATCCAGTACACCATGGCCATTGATCGGGTGAATGACGAGGTCAATTACCTGTATGACCCGCTGCATCCGGCAGTGCTGCGGCTGGTGCAGGGCACCATTGCCGCGGGCCTCGCCGCCGGCATACCCGTGGCCATGTGCGGGGAAATGGCGGGGGATATTCGCTATGTGCGCCTGCTGCTGGCGCTCGGTCTGCGCACGTTCAGCGTGCATCCGGCCAGCCTGCTGGAGGTAAAACAGTTGATCATGGAAAGCGAGGTGGGGCCGCTGCAGGAACTGGCGCGACGTGCACTGGCAGCCCCGGGTGGCACGGACGTCGCGGCACTACTGGATGAATTTCGCCTGCCGGAAGGGGCGGGCGCGAACAGCGCTACCAGCTGAAAATGACCCACTGGGGCACGGCGAAATCCTCATACAGGTCTGACATGCGGGATTCCATGCGGCCGTCGCCGTCCTTATCCAACAGGTAATATGGTTTGCCCACTTTGGGCGTGATCTTGACCATGAACATGCGGCCGTTGGCGCGGTATTCCTCGACCACCGCATCGCCTTTGCGCACGATAGTGACATCCGGCTCAATTGGCTGGCCATCCTCGAGCCGATCCGGCAGGTCCGGCGGGGCCGGGTCCGGGACCAGTTCCTCTGCAGCCGCCTCCGGGGTTGGCTCCGCGGTGACCGCGGGCTCAGGCGCCGGCGCGGGCTCCTGCGCGATGGCGCCCTGGGGGAACAGCGCGCATATCAAAACGGGTAACAGGATTCGCTTCATGCTCGCATTCCGTCCGTTGCTGGCTAAATGTCCAGGATTGGCGCCTTGTCCGGGGCGCCGGGCTTGATTCCGCGTTGTTCATAATAACGGAAAATGGAATCCACCACCTGTTGCGGGGTATCCACCACCGCGAATAAATCCAGGTCGGCCGGGCTGATGGTGCCGTGCTCCAGCATCGCCCCCCGGAACCATTGCAACAGGCCGGCCCAGAACGGCGTATGCACGAGGATAATGGGGATACGGCGACTCTTGCCGGTCTGGATCAGGGTCAGAATCTCGCAGAATTCGTCCAGCGTGCCGAAACCGCCGGGCAAAACCACGTAGGCCGAGGCGTACTTGACGAACATCACCTTGCGTGAAAAGAAATGCCGGAAGTAGAGCGCCTCGTCCTGATAGTGGTTGGCGATCTGTTCCCGGGGCAACTGGATGTTCAAACCGATGCTGGGGGATTTGCCGGCATAGGCGCCCTTGTTGCACGCCTCCATGATCCCGGGTCCGCCGCCGGTGACGACACTGAATCCGGCATCCGAAATCAGGCGCGCAATTTCCTCGCCCAACACGTAAAACGGACTGCCCGGCGGCTGGCGCGCGGAGCCAAACATGCTTACTGAGGGTTTGATATTGGCGAGGCGCTCGAAACCCTCCACGAACTCGGCCATAATCTGGAACACCTTCCATGACTCACGTGTGAGATCAGAGTCGCTGGCCCCACGCGAAGCGGAATTTCTTTTGTCGTTCATGATGTCTCTTGTTCCTGCCAATCAACTGGATACCTGATGAGCGCCAAAAAACTGGTGCTGGTAGACGGATCATATTATCTGTTCCGCGCCTTTTACGCGCTCAAGGATCGTCTCAGCAATGCCGCGGGCGAACCCACCGGCGCCATCTTCGGCGTCATGAACATGCTGAAAAAACTGCTCGCCGAACAAAAACCTGATTACTTTGCTGTCGTCTTTGACCCTAAGGGTGACACGTTTCGCAATGAAATGTACGCGCAGTACAAGGCCAACCGGCCGCCCATGGACCCGGAAATGGCCAGCCAGATTGCCCCGCTGCACGAGATCATTGTTGCGCTGGGGTTGCCGCTGTTGATTATTGAAGGCGTGGAGGCCGACGATGTCATTGCCACTCTGGCGCAGCGAGCAGCGCAATGCGGCATGGACACTTTGATCTCCAGCGGCGATAAGGACCTGGCCCAGATCGTCAACGATCGCATTCGCCTCATCAACACCATGACCGGTGTCGTGCTCGACCCGGACGGCGTGAAAGGAAAATATGGAGTCACGCCGGCGCAGATGGTCGACTACCTGACGCTGGTCGGCGACACATCCGATAATGTACCGGGCGTACCGGGCGTGGGACCCAAGACCGCCGCCAAGTGGCTCGCACAATATGGCAATCTGAAAGCAGTGCTGGCTGCGGCCCCGGATATCAAAGGCAAGGTCGGGGAATCTCTGCGGGCGGCAATGTCCCGGATCCCATTGACGCGCGATTTGGTGACACTCAGATCCGACCTGCCGCTGCCGGTAGACCCGGAAGGACTGCGTCGCACCGCGCCTGACTACGCGCGCCTCGACCCGTTGCTCGCCCGCTATGAATTGCGCGGGTGGAGCGAGGCCACCGCCGCACCCGCCCCGCAACCACAGGTGCCCGGCGCGCTGGCCGCGGTGTCGGTCCCGGCATACGAGACGGTGCTTGATGCGAAGCAGCTCGCGGCATGGGTGGAACGACTCAAGGCCGCGGAACTGATCGCCGTGGATACCGAGACCACCGGCCTGGACCCAATGTCGGCCCGGCTCGTCGGCATCTCGTTCACCGACCGCACCGGTGCGGCCGCCTATGTCCCCGTCGGCCACGATTACCCCGGGGTGCAGAACCAATTACCGCTGTCCCGGGCGCTGGATCTGCTGCGGCCCGTGCTCGAAGCGGAACAACCGGCAAAGCTCGGACATAACATCAAATACGATCTCAGCATATTTGCCATGCACGGCATCGCCCTGGCCGGCATCCGTCATGACTCCATGCTGGAGTCGTATGTACTCGACAGCACCGGTTCGCGCCATGACATGGATTCATTGGCCGAACAAAGGCTGCACCGCAAGACCATTCACTACGAAGACGTGACCGGTAAGGGCGCGCGGCAGATCTCATTCAGTCAGGTCGCCATTGACTTGGCCACCGCCTATGCGGCGGAAGACGCCGAAGTGACACTGGCATTGCACCAAAACATGTGGCCGGTGCTGCAGTCGACTGCAGGTTTGCGCGGCGTGTATGAGCAACTGGAGATGCCGCTGGTGCCGGTGCTTTCCCGCATGGAGCGTTGCGGCGTCAAGGTTGACGCCCAGATGCTGCGGCAACAGGGGCACGAACTTGCGCAACGCATGGGCGAACTGGAGCAGCAGGCCTACGCGGTCGCGGGCCAGCACTTCAACATCGGCTCGCCGAAACAGATCCGGGAAATCCTGTTTGTAAAAATGAACCTGCCGGTCACGGAGAAAACCGGCACCGGCCAACCCTCCACCGCCGAGTCGGTGCTTCAGGATCTGGCCGATGAATATGAACTGCCGCGATTGATCCTCGACCATCGCGCGCTCAGCAAGCTGAAATCCACCTACACGGATCGGTTGCCGCAACAGATCAATGAAGGCACCGGCCGCGTGCACACCTCATATCATCAGGCGGTTGCCGCCACCGGCCGGCTTTCCTCCTCCGATCCGAACCTGCAGAACATCCCGATTCGCACCGCGGAGGGGCGCCGCATCCGCCAGGCCTTCGTAGCCGGACCAGGCAACGTGCTGGTCGCAGCCGATTACTCCCAGATCGAGCTGCGCATCATGGCCCACCTGTCCGGGGACGCCCGGCTGCTGCAGGCCTTTGCCGTGGGGGAGGACGTGCACCGGCTCACCGCTGCAGAGGTATTTAACGTGGCGCTGGAAACGGTGACACCGGAACAGCGGCGTGCCGCCAAGGCCATCAACTTTGGCCTTATCTACGGCATGAGCCCCTTCGGCCTGGCACGACAGCTCGGCATCGAACGCAGCGCCGCCAGGGAATATGTGGATCTTTATTTTCAACGCTACCCCGCGGTGCGGGAATTCATGGACCGCACCCGGCGTGAGGCCCATGATCGGGGCTACGTGGAAACGGTGTCCCGGCGCCGCTTGTACCTGCCGGACATCAACGCCCGTGACAATACGCGGCGTCAGTATGCCGAGCGGACCGCCATCAATGCCCCCATGCAGGGCACCGCCGCCGACATCATCAAGCGCGCCATGATTGCCATCGACGCCATGCTGCCGGACCGTTTCCCGGAGGCACACATGATCATGCAGGTGCATGACGAGCTGGTCTTTGAGGTCCCGGAACCGGGCGCCGAAGCGCTGCGCGCGGCCGTCGCAGAGATAATGTCAGGCGCAGCCCATCTCAGCGTCCCACTGGCCGTGGATACCGGCATGGGGAGGAACTGGGACGAGGCCCATTGACAAGAGCGCTACCGCCCCGGCCCAACACCGCCCCTAGTGTTCGACAACGCCTGTGCTAACATTCGCCGAAATTCCGCCCTGCCCGCCCATCGCGTAGCCAACGCTGTATCCTCGACGAAGTTCACCGCATTCCACATGGAACTGATCCCGGCCATCGATATCAAGGACGGCAAGTGCGTGCGCTTGCGGCAGGGGCGCATGGACGCCGAAACCGTGTACGGGGATCCGGTGCAGATGGCGGAACGCTGGGTATCCGCCGGGGCGCGCCGCCTGCACCTTGTTGATCTCAATGGCGCCGTCAACGGTCGCCCCGGCAATGCGGACATCATTCACGCGATTGCCGAAAAACACCGGGACATCGTCATCCAGGTCGGTGGTGGGATTCGCGACGAGGACACCATCCAGACTTATCTGGACGCCGGCGTGAACTTTGTCATCATCGGCACACGCGCAGTGACCACGCCGCATTTCGTCTCCGATGTCTGCCTGGAGTTCCCCGGTCATATCATCGTCGGCCTGGATGCAAAGGACGGCAAGCTGGCGACGGAAGGGTGGTCCAAGCTTTCACACCATGACGTGGTGGACATGGCGCGCCGCTTCGAGGACGAGGGCGTGGCCAGCATCGTCTACACCGATATCGGTCGTGACGGCATGCTGAGCAGCATCAATGTCGAATCCACCGTGCGTCTGTGCCGACAGGTCAAAATCCCCGTCATCGCCTCCGGTGGCATTCAAAACCTGGACGACATCCGCGCCCTGTGCGCGGCGGCGAGCGAAGGCATCGCCGGCGCCATCACCGGCCGCGCCATTTACGAGGGAACCCTGGACTTTACCGCCGCACAAAAGCTTGCCGACAAGCTTTGTTCCGGACGCTGAAGTCCCGTGGGCCTGGCCAAACGCATCATCCCCTGCCTGGACGTGGATCGGGGGCGCGTGGTCAAAGGCGTGCGCTTCCAGGATATCGTTGACGCCGGCGACCCGGTGGAAGTCGCGCGCCGCTACGACCAGCAAGGCGCCGATGAGCTGGCCTTCCTTGACATCACCGCCAGCAGCGATCAGCGCAATACCATGGTGGACGTGGTGGAAGCCGTGGCCGCGCAGGTGTTCATCCCGTTGACCGTGGGCGGCGGCATCCGCACCCTGGAGGACATCCGGCGGCTTTTGCTGGCGGGCGCGGACAAGGTCAGCATCAATACCGCGGCGGTGCAACGGCCTGAATTCGTGGCCGAGGCGGCGCGTGAATTCGGCTGCCAGTGCATTGTCGTCGCCATTGATGCCAAGCGCGTCAACCCGGGCTGGGAGGTGTTTACCCACGGCGGGCGCCGCGGCACGGGTCTCGACGCAGTGCAGTGGGCGTGCCGCATGTGTGAGGCCGGCGCCGGGGAGATCCTGCTGACCAGCATGGACAAGGATGGTACGCGCAGCGGCTTTGACCTGGAACTCACCCGCGCCGTCAGCGCCGCGGTGCCCGTGCCCGTCATTGCCTCGGGCGGTGTCGGCAACCTCGACGATCTGGTGGATGGCATCCGCATCGGCGCAGCGGATGCCGTGCTCGCGGCCAGCATCTTTCATTTCGGCGAGCACACCGTGCTGGAGGCAAAACAACGCTTGGCCCGGCACGGCATTGAGGTGCGCTTGTGAGCGCGGATCGCGAACCGGATGTTGCAAAGGACATGAAAGCGACGCCAGTGAATTGGCTGGATGCGGTGCGCTGGGATGAGCACGGTCTCGTCCCCGCAGTGGCGCAGGACACCGCCAGCGGCAGGGTCCTGACGCTGGCATGGATGAATCGCGAGGCGCTGGCGCTCACCGTGGCCGAGGGCCGCGCGGTTTATTGGTCCCGATCCAGAAACCGCCTGTGGCGCAAGGGCGAGGAGTCCGGCCATGTGCAATGGCTGGAAGAACTGCGTCTGGATTGCGATCAGGATGCGGTTTTGCTCCGCGTTCGCCAGCAGGGCGGCATCGCCTGCCACACCGGCCGGGCCGCGTGTTTCTTCCTGCGGCTGGAAGGCGGGACCTGGCGCGCTATCGATCCGGTGCTGCAGGAACCGGCTGCAATTTATCCGCGCGGGAAATAGGATTGCCGGTATGATTCCTTCCAGCGCTGACACATTAACTGACGACACGCTGCAGCAACTGGCGCGCCTGCTCGCGGAGCGGCGCGGCGCGGACCCCGCCACGTCCTATGTTGCCGGTCTGATGGCGGGTGGCGATGACGCGATTCTGAAAAAGATCGCCGAGGAGACCGCCGAGGTGTTGCTGGCGGGGAAGGCCGCGGATCCGGCGGCGCTGGTACATGAGGTGGCGGATCTCTGGTTTCATACGCTGGTACTGCTGGCGGCCCGCGAACTGGGTCCGCAAACGGTACTGGACGAACTGCGCCGGCGCCTGGGCCGCTCCGGGCTGGACGAAAAGGCCGCGCGTTTGCGAAAGTAGGCGGCGTGGCAACGCATCCGGGAGACGTGACATGAATATTGGCATCTGGGAGTTGGTTGTCATACTGGTCATCGTGGCCCTGTTGTTCGGCACCAGAAAGCTGGGCAGCATCGGTACCGACGTGGGTCAGGCGATCAAGGGCTTTCGCGCAGCCATGCGCGACGATGGCGGGACGCAGACCGGTGCCGGCAGCGGCCAGCCGCTGGAAAAGGACCCGGCCAAGAAGGATCAGGCTTCCTGAACTTTACCCTGCCTGAGCGGCGCCGGATGCGCCCCCATGTTTGACATCGGATTCTGGGAACTGGCGGTGCTGGCCGTGGTGGCGTTGCTGGTGGTCGGGCCGGAGCGACTGCCTCAACTGGTGCGGGACGGCGGGCGCTGGGTACGCGCAGTACGTCGTTTCGTCACCGAAACGCGCTATGAAATTGAGCGGGAGCTGGACGTTGATGCCGGGCGGGATCTCTCCCGCGGCCTGGCGGAAATGGATGAATTGATGCGCATTGCACCCGATCGGGAGCCCGGTGCGGCGAAACCTTCCTCGCAGCCGCCGGCGAGCAGCCCGGATCAAAAGCACACCGAACCATGAGTGACGCCGGCCCGGCGGATCGCGACCCGGAACTGCCACTCATCGCGCACCTGGTCGAGCTGCGATCACGGCTGCTGCGCTGCCTGCTGGTGCTGGCCGGAATATTTCTGGCCACGACCCCGTTTGCCAACGACATTTATGCCATTGTCGCCGGGCCATTGCTGGCGAAATTGCCCTCTGGCAGCACCATGATCGCCACGGAAGTGGCGGCGCCATTTGTCGTGCCATTCAAATTGTGCCTGTTTGTCGCGTTGTTTGCGGCCATGCCGTTTGTGCTGTATCAGACCTGGGCCTTCATTGCGCCCGGCCTGTATGACAATGAACGCCGTTTCGCAGTGCCGCTGTTACTCTCCAGCATTGCGCTGTTTTACGCAGGCATCGCCTTTGCGTTCTTCGTGGTGTTTCCATTGTTGTTCGGCTTTTTCACCACCACTGTTCCTGAAGGCGTGGCGGTGATGACCGATATCGGGCATTACCTGGACTTTGTGCTAAAGCTGTTCTTTTCCTTCGGGCTGGTGTTCGAAGTGCCGGTGGCCACGGTGCTGGTTATTTGGACCGGGCTGGTGCCGGCCGCGTCGCTGGCGCGCGCACGGCCGTACATAATTCTTGGCGCATTCGCCCTTGGCGCCCTGTTGACGCCGGGGCCGGATGTGCTGTCGCAAATCCTGCTGGCGCTGCCGCTCTGGCTGCTGTTCGAAGTGGGGCTGTTCCTCGGCCGCCGCGTCAACGGCCGGGGCGAGAAAGCTGCGACGCTGGATCAATCAACACCCTGAATCCGCCTGCCTGCGGCACCATGCCGCGACTGGAGCCGGCAACAACGAGAATTCTGCGGCAGCTTCCGCAGGCGCCGGGGGCGGCTGTCCGCGCGCGCGCAGACGTGCGGTCAACTGCTCGAGCAAAGGCGCGATCTCCGCACCCACCCAAAGCTGTGGCTCTGACGGCGTCAATTCCTCTTCCGCCTCGCGCGCGCTCAGACTGTCCCTGGCGCGTTCGAACGCAGCCACAAATGACAGGTCCTTAGGCAGTTCCGTGCCGAAGAAGGCCGCGCCAAAGTAGGTGTACGGACCGTCGTGTCCACAACCGAAGGAACTTCGATCACGGCGCGCCGAGGTCATCACCAGCGAATCAGAATTGCGCAGTTCGTCGAGGAACTCGCCGGAAAAGCAGGCCGACACAATTACCACGCGGTAACGGATGCCGGAACCATCCAGGGCAGCGCGCAGCCCCCGCGGCGTGATCCCCGCCAGGCGGAAATCGTCCAGATCCAGTATCAGGCCCTCTCCCTCCTCGCCGTGGGAGGTCAGGAACAACAGCAGGATGTCTTCTTCCGGGTCCATCTTGCGCGCCACGCCTTGCAGTGCGGCGTGCAAGTTGTCCTGACTGGCGAGCGGTAACTGCTCAAAGGTGCTGTGATTATTCACCAGCAACAAGGTGCGGCCGGAGGCATCGAAGTCGCGGCTGAACATCTTGGCGGCGCGCTGCACCTCGTTCATGAACACATCCTCTCCGGCGTCGCCGGCCACGCCGATGAAATACACATCCACGACGCCGGGACGGTGATCCAGCAGACCTCTGGTTCCTTGCGCGAGCAGTTCGTCCTGTTGAAAGAACAGGCGCTCGACATCCAGGGAACGCTGCTCGTCCTGCGTCCCCGGGTAGGTCCGGGCCCACAACGGCTCCGGGGGCAGCAGGTACCAGGGCAGAATATTGAAGGCCCCGAACGTGACCAGCAGTACAGCACCCATGATGGCGCGGGGTTCCAGCACCAGGCGAATCGCACGCAACACGATGATCAGATACCAGGCGAGGTAAACCGGTGTCAGCCAGATATAAAAATCGGGTGGTACGACCGGGACAAACCTTTCCACGGCGTGTACCACCCCGGTGTATACGCCGAAGGTCGTGGGGGCAATGGCCAGGACCAGCACACCCAGAGGCAGGACAGCGGCCAGATCGCGGCCGGTGGCAGCGACCAGGATCAGGCTGGCAAAAAACAGCAGGTACAGCATGGACTGGTAATACAGGCCGGTGAGATTGAACTGCGCGTCCGGCCACACCAGGTACAGGTCATAGCCCAGATTCAGCGCCACGGACAGCAGAAACAACAGCGTCAACTGCAACAGGTCGGGACGAAACTGCCAGCGCGATACCGGCAGCAGCAGTGCCAGCCGCAGGCCGGCAACCAGGTTGCGGGCGAAATCACTAATCAGTCGGCGCATGAATTCAGGTTTGCTCCCAGGGGAGGCCATGAAAGCGCCAGCCATTGATGGTACCGCGGTGCCGCTCTGCGTCCCGATCCCCTTCGAATCCTTCCATGATGTTGTAAACATGTCGATACCCGGCCGCTTCCAGGGCCCGCGCGGCGGCCGCCGAGCGTTTGCCGCTGCGGCACATCGCCAGCAGTGGCACCTCATCCGGCGCGGAACCCGGGCGCAAGGTTTCAAGACTTCGGGCCACCTTGGCGACGAAATCCGGGTCGGCGCGCCAATCAGGGTATTCCTGCCAGGGAACATGCACTGCGCCCAACGGGTGACCCACGTAATCGAACTCCACGCGCGAACGCACATCCAGCAACAGCGCATCAGGTCGTTGGCGCAGGATCTCCCA
>CAYMXG010000004.1:14669-27769 GCA_964394115.1 uncultured Enterobacteriaceae bacterium
GGCAATTACGTGCCCTGGCGCGACGCGCGCGTACATGTACTGACACACACGCTGCACTACGGCATGGGGGTGTTTGAAGGCATCCGTGCCTATGACACGGACAATGGCCCGGCCATCTTCCGGCTCTATGAACATACGGAACGTCTGTTTCGGTCCGCGCACATCCTGCGCATGCCCATGCCCTGGGATCGTGACGCCATCAATCAGGCCTGCCTCGAGGTGGTCAAGCGCAATAGCCTGGGCGCGTGCTACATACGACCTCTGTGCTTCTACGGTTCCGAGGGCATGGGGTTGCGTGCCGACAATCTCAAAACCCATGTGGCCGTGGCTGCGTGGGAATGGGGCGCGTATCTGGGCAAGGAGGGACTGGAGCGCGGGATCCGCATCCGCACTTCGTCCTTCACGCGGCATCACGTCAACGTTTCCATGTGCAAGGCCAAGGCCGTGGGGCATTACATCAATTCCATGCTCGCGCTGCAGGAGGCATTGCAGGATGGATACGACGAGGCATTGTTGCTGGACCCCGAGGGCTATGTAGCCGAGGGTAGCGGCGAAAACATCTTCATCGTGCGGGACGGCCGGATATACACACCGGAATTGACCTCCGCACTGGAAGGGATCACACGCCAGAGTATTGTGACACTGGCCGGGGAATGCGGCATCCCGGTGCACGAGAAGCGCCTTACTCGCGACGAAGTGTACGTCGCCGATGAAGCCTTCTTCACCGGCACCGCGGCGGAGGTGACGCCGATCCGGGAGCTGGACAACCGCACCATCGGCAGCGGACGGCGCGGCCCGATAACCGAACGCCTGCAAAGTCTGTTCTTTGACTGCGCCAGCGGTCGTCACCCGGGCCACCCGGATTGGCTGGTGCATGTAAACTGGAACAAGGGCGGGGCACGCCATGTCGGATCCGCGACACGGTAGCGCCACACCCAATGATCGCAGCGCCCGGGACGTGACCCGCGCCATGCTGCCACTGCACTGCCCGCTGCCGGAGATGAGTCTGTGGAATTCGCACCCCCGGGTGTATCTTCCCATCGAGAAGTCCGGGCACGCGAAGTGCCCGTATTGCGGCACCGAGTTCGCCCTCAGGGATTGAAGACCGCGCCACTACCTCAGGCAGGCCAATGGAGCCTGTCGGACTCAGGGACATCGTCGCGAGACAGGGCGAGGCCGAGGGCGGATTTGGGCGAATTCGACGCGCATAGTCATGACTATGTAAGGGGAATTCGCACAAATCCGGACCGGTATCGCACCGTCGCAGCAGATGGATCCTGAGTCCGGCAGGCTCCCGTGGGGGCCGTTAATTGTCTGGCGTATCACCGATGGCCGCCGCGGGCACGACAGTCAAAGCCTGGGGTTGACCCAGGCCCTGGGCAGATTGACCCCGTGCCAGACTTTCGATTTACCTGCCCTGCCCTGGCCACGGGCGCTGGCTGGCTGGCTCGCCGGCAACTTGCCCGGCACGGAACGCTTGCCGAACCCGCAATTGATCGTCGGCGCGGGACATGGCACCCATGCATCCATTCTGGCCGCGCGGCGTGCGCGCGGCGGCCGGGCCGTAGTATTGATGCGGCCCACGCTTCCCAGCCACTGTTTCGATTTTTGCATCATTCCCGAACATGACCCGGGGCCGGCGAGCGACCGGGTCCTGCGCTCAAACGGACCGCTGAACACCCTGCGCGCGGCCACGCAACAGGATCCCGCACGCGGATTGATTTTGATCGGCGGACCATCCAGGCATTTCCACTGGCGCTTCGACGAGCTGCTGCCGCGCATTCAAAAACTGTTGGCCGCCACTGGCCTGCGCTGGACGCTATCCGATTCTCCGCGCACACCGTGCGCTGACAGCGACAGACTGGCCGGTCTGCCCGGTGCAGATTTTGTTCGCCACGGGGATGTCGCTGCGGATTGGCTGGAACACCAGCTGCGCTCCGCCGGCACGGTCTGGGTCAGCGCCGACAGCATGTCGATGATCTTTGAGGCACTCACGGCTGGATCGGCCGTGGGCATACTTGAATTGCCGGCGCGCCGGACGGACCGGGTCACCCGCGCGGTCTCTGAACTGATCGCGCGCGGCATGGTCACGCCATTTTCGTCCTGGCAACACGGCCACCGTCATGTCGGTCATCGGCCCGCGCTGGCAGAGGCAGATCGATGCGCAGCACTTTTATTGCAGCGCATGAACGCCGGATCAACCTGATATGCAGCTGACCGTGGTGCAAGTATTGCCCGCACTGGAGTCCGGCGGCGTCGAGCGCGGCACCGTGGAAATTGCACGCGCCCTCGTGGAACACGGACATCGGGCCATCGTGGCGTCCGCTGGCGGGCGCCTGGTGGCGGCTCTGCAAATGGCCGGCGCGGAGCATGTGATGCTGGACGTCGGGCGAAAATCCCTGTTCACGTTGCGGCAGGTAAAACCTCTGGCACGGCTGTTGCTGGACACTGGCGCGCAGATTCTGCATGCGCGCTCGCGACTGCCGGCATGGATTGGCGTAATGGCATTGCGGCGACTGGGTTCGCGGGCGCCACGCCTGGTCACTACCGTGCATGGCCCATACAGCGTCAACCCCTACAGTGCCGTGATGACCAGGGGTACGCCCATCATTGCCATTTCGGATTTCATCCGCGATTACATCCTGGCCAATTATCCGCGTACTGATCCCGGACGGATACGGGTCATCCCCCGCGGCGTCAGTACGCTGGAATTCCCGCCGGGCTACCAGCCAACTGCGGGGTGGCGGGATCGTTGGGAACAGGATTTTCCCTCGTTACGCGGCAAGATTCTGCTGACACTTCCGGCGCGCTTAACCAGGTGGAAGGGCCAGGCGGATTTCATCGAAGTGGTGGGACTGCTGCGCGCGCGCGGCATCGACGTTCACGGCCTGATGGTCGGCGCAATTGAGCCACGGCACCGTGGATTCCTGAATGAACTGAGGGGGCGGGCGCAACAGCGGGGACTCGAATCCCATGTCTCCTTCCTCGGGCACCGGGATGACGTGCGTGAGATCATGGCAATCTCGGCCGTGGTGCTGTCGCTGGCCCGCATACCCGAGGCATTTGGCCGGACCGCCCTGGAGGCCCTTAGCCTGGGCATTCCTGTCGTGGGTTATGACCACGGCGGCACACGGGAAATACTCGCGCCGATTTTTGCCAATGGCCTGGTGGCGCCCGGGGCAGCGACTGCCGCGGCGGCCCGGGTCGGCGAAATACTTCTGCAGCGCCCGGTTATTCCGGCGCAGCATCCATTCCCGTTGCAACGCATGCTGGATGAAACCCTCGCGGTCTATTTGGACAGCGCCGGCCAGCGTCCGTAGTCATAGCCAAAATCGTGGCGCAGCAGCTTGCTGCAGGTCGCGGAGAAATACGCCCGGTCCTCGCTGCCGAACCAATCCGCTGCCGGACGGTTATCGCGCCGCACCACGGTGACGCCGCCCGGGGTATCCGGGTCTCGCTTTGCCGCCATGCGCTCCTTGCTCGATTCATTGACCCCAACCGTCAATGCCGCCGCTCCAAGTCGAAGCCCCCAAAATTCGTCGATGCGCATGAGTTCGCGCCGCGGATCGCTTTGCAGATCTTCATATCGCACCACCAGGGTCTGCTTCGGAAAGCGCTGTGCAACCCTGCCCCAGGCATTACAGAAACGTATGCACCACCACAGATCGTTATTGAAACGTCTCCCGCTCATGTCACCGCGCAGAAATTCGCTGAACCGGCAGGCATAGTGTTCTCTCCACTTTTCGTAGTTGGCGACCAGGGTGCCGCGCATGTCCCGCACCAATACCACGTATGGCGGCAATCGCACTCGCTGTCGCAACCACGGCGATGCCACCAGCAGATGCGGTATGGAGTGACTGCTGGCCAGCAGCGGGCCACGTGCATGCACACGCACATCATGCACGCCACCGATGATGTCGTTGGCGTGGCTGTAGCGGGGCGGAGGGAGTTCATGGCGCACGGCGATCGCGGTGGCCAACATATGCTTCAACCAGTGCGTCCCGGACTGGTGCATGCTGACCAGAAAGCCCGTATAGTCCCGGTGCCTGAGCAGGGAGAAATTGGATAAATCACGGCGCAGGCAGTGGTAATGGAATCGCAGGCTCATTCACGACTTCCGGGAATTGGCGCCACAGGCATGCAGGATGTTAGCGCGGTTCCGCGAGCCCATGATAGCGCCGGCGCGGCCTTCAGCATCGCCATTTGCATCCCCACCTACCGGCGCAATGATTTCCTGCGCCAATGCCTGGCCGCCGTTGCCTGTCTGCGCCCACCTGACGGCAGCAGATTACTGGTGCTGGTTGCTGACAATGACGCCGGCGGCGGCGCCCGGGCAGTGTGGGAAGACTCGATGCATTCCAGTGCCATGCAGACTTTCTATTTTGTTGAACCGCGGCGCGGTTTGTGCTGCATCCGGAATCGGTTAATGGAGGAGGCGCTGCGGACCGATGCGGCGTGGATCGCATTTGTCGATGATGATGAGCAGCCGGCACCCGGCTGGCTGCAGGCGCACATGCATTCGCTATTTACCTCCGGCGCGGACGTTTCCTGCGGGCCGGTAATTCAGCGTGCCATCGGCGCGGTCATCGGGGCCGAGCCGGGTTCCGGTTCGGTTCCGGATGCAACACCGAGTACGCCGCGCTTTGTCGCCTGTAACAATGTGGTGTTTCGGCGCAAGTTAATCGCCGAACAGGGACTGCGTTTTGATCCCCTGTTCAATTTTACCGGCGGCGAGGACTTTGATTTTTTCGAGGCCTCCCGGCGTTGTGGCAATCGTCACATCTGGACCGCGGCAGCGCTGGTGTATGAATCACTTACGCCGGAACGATCCACGCTCCGGTATGTTTTTCACAGGCATTGCTCCGGCGCCATGACCCGGGTCTTGCAACAACGCAAATGGCATGGTGCAGGACTGATCTGGCCGCGCTTCCTGCTGAAGATTTGCGGCAAACTGCTGGGCGGAACAGCATTCCTGTTGTTCGCGTTGCTGCCACCGCATCGACGCGCCATGGAGGATTGCATCAAGCGCTATGCCAGTGCCTGGGGTTACCTGTGCGGCCTGATGAACCTCTCCCGTGATCGTTATCGCTAGAGCCGGGCCGATGACGGAAAATCGATTTGTGCGACACGCTCGCGCCTCGTGGTCATGGCTGCAGGGTAATCTGGCCTGGCTGCTCAGCGCGGCTACATTGGCGTTGTTCGCCACGGAAACCCTGTTCAATGTGCCCTTCTGGCTCATGGCAGTCCCGGGATTGTATCTGTCGGTCAAGGCGCCGCGCGCGTTGTGGCGTGAACCCTTGCTGCGCCTTGCCGGGTTGCTGTTTCTCTGCATCTGGCTACCCCAATTGCTGGCATTGCCGGACGCTGCAAACCCGGGTCGCAGCCTGGAGACCGTTGTCGCCTACCCGCATTTCTATTTCGCCGGCGTATACATACTGCGTGCGCTTCAGGATCCGCAAACCCGGGTTCGGCTGGAAATGGCAGTCTCGATCATAATCACTGTCTGGATTGCAGACGCCTTGGTGCAATACGTTGCCGGCGCAGACCTGTTTGGTTATCCCTATCGCCCGGGACAACTTACCGGGATGTTCTATCCCAAAATCAGTCTCGGACACCTGCTCGCTGTTCTGGCGCCCGTATATTTCGAGACCGTGCGACAACGCTGCGGCGGCCGCCCCTGGCTTTGGCTGCTGGCGGCATTGTTGTTGCTCACGGTCGTGTTGCTGAGTGGCAGGCGCGTGGCCTGGTTGATGACGGGCATTTCATTTGCCGGATACATATTTTATCTCTATCGCATCAATGCGATGTCCCTGCGCACGATGGCACTGGTTTTTGCAATCGGCATACTGGGGGCAAGTGCCGTGCTGGCGACAAACCCGGCCGTCGCGCGACGCAGCGCCGTCATGCTCGGCCTGTTAAGTGGTAACGCCAGGGACATGGACCAGGCCACCTCCCACCGCCTGCCTTTATGGGCAACCGCCCTGCACATTGCGTCCCGCCACTGGATCAATGGCGTCGGTCCGCGTGGTTACCGTTACGTGTTCCGTGAATACGCCGGGGACGACAACTTTTACCTGCGCAATGGCAGGGATGGGCAAACGCACCCGCACCAACTGGTGCTCGAGGTGGCCACGGAAACCGGGGTTATCGGATTGTCCGGTCTGGTCTGTTTCTGGTGGCTGTATTTGACTGCGGGCTGGCGCCGCCTGCAGGCCGCGACGGGCGCTGCGCCGTGGCTGATCGCCGGCCTCGTGGCCTGGTGGCCGTTGAACGCGCATATGGCGTTTTATGGATCCTACTGGTCCTCAGTCAGCTGGTGGGTGTTGTTGCTTTTGCTGGCACTGCGCGGCACGTCGGCGCCCGAACCGCCATGCGCAAGATCCTGATCATCAAGTTAGGCGCGCTGGGCGACATCATCATGGCGTGCCCCATTATCAAGCGCATCCAGGAGTATCACGCGGATGCACGCATAGTTGTTCTTACCAGCGATGCCTACCGGGATCTCTTTGGCCACTGGCCGGGCCTGGCAATACACAGTTTTACCCGCCAGGGCTTCGGCCCAACGTTACATGCCATGCGCTGGATTCGGGCGCAGCATTTCGAACGCCTCTACGATTTGCAATCCAATGATCGGTCCGGGCTGTTGTGCGCGTTCAGCGGCGTGCGCGAGCGTGTCGGCAATCATCCGCGTTACCCCTATACCGTGCATCCGGAACAACCATGGCGGGGCAAGTCCCACATTCAGGAACGCTGGCGCGAGGTTCTCGCGAGCGCGGGGATTGAACCCGGGCCGCTGTTACCGTGGCTGCCGATCCCGGATCAGGACCGACTGACGGCAGCTGCCTGGCTGCGGGCGCATCGCCTGGAGGGGACGCCGTTTGCGATCCTGCACGCGGGCGCAAGCCCCCGTCATCCGGAGAAACGCTGGCCTTACTTCAAGGAACTGGGTGTCGCCATCCGCGCCTCAGGCATGGAGGTAGTATGGGCCGGGGGCGACGACGACGTGGCGCTGGTTCATGAACTGGCAAATCATGTCGGTATCGACGCAAGTGGTGCGTTTTCGCTCACGCAACTGGCGGCCCTGGGGGCGCATGCGCGCTTTGCTGTCACCAATGATTCAGCGCCCATGCATGTCCTTGCCTGCGCGGGCATTCCGCTGTTCGGATTATTCGGACCCACGGACTGGCGCAGAAATCATGCCCTCGGACAGCGGGAACATGTCATCAACGCCGGCCCGGCGACGGAAAATTTTGTGCCGGTCCCGCTTTCCAGCCTGCCGCCGGGAGACGTGGCAGAGCGACTGCGCAAGGCCGGATTGCTGGGCTTATCGCCTTAGCATCCCCCGGTAGACTGCCAGCAATTGCGGCACGACAGCGTCAGCGCTGTAGCGCGAAACAAAGTAACCCGTCGCGCACGCGGCACGGGTTCTGGCCGTTTCGGGTTGCGCCAGCACCTGCAGCAACGCCCCGGCCAGTGCTGCGCTGTCTCCCGGCGGCACCAGTATGGCGCTGGCAGTATCGAGAATTTCCCGCGGTCCCTGGGTCGATGTAGCCACGATCGGGAGTCCGCGCGCCATGGCCTCCAGTACGACGATGCCAAACGGCTCGTCCAATGAGGGCAGAACAAACAGGGTACCCTGATCCAGAAACGCGACCGGGTCAGTCAGCCAACCAACGAAACGCACACTGTCCCCGAGTCCCCCGCGCACGGCTGCCTGCTCCAGCTTGTGCCGCAGCGGGCCGTCACCGCCGATCAGCACCGGTGGCAACGGGACGTCGCGCCGGCGCAGGTCCGCCAATGCGGCCAGCAGAATATGAAACCCCTTCTTCTGCACCATCCGTCCCAGGGTGACGATGGCGGGAGGCCGATCGGGCGGCGGCGTCAACGCCGGCAATACTGAAAAATTGGGTACCACCTGCATGCGCCCGGCAGTGACGCCGCATTGCCGCAGGTAGGCGGCCTGGTCCTGGGTGGCCGGCAGAAATTTGTTCACGCGACCGTAATATTTAATGTTCACGTAGTTATGCGTCATGCTTAGCAACGGCACCGGGGTGTCCCGCAGGGCCGAACCAGCGTGGTGTGCGGCGCGGGCCAAATGGACTTGCACCACGTCCGGTCGAAAAGCCTCGATGAGCACGCGCAACCGCCGCGCGGCAAACGGGTCCCAAATGCCCATTGAACGGACGGTGGCGATCTCGAGTCCGCCCATCCGTCCCAGGCGTTCCCGCGCCACGCCGGACGGATGACATATGGCGAGGACGTCATGGCCGCGTCGTGCCAGTTCCTGTGACAGGTCGACGAAATAGCGTTCGGCGCCGCCGAAGCCTTTTGCCAGCATGACGTGACAGATACGCATGCTCACACAGCCGGCGCCGGGACGATTTCCGATCGACATACCGCCAGTTGCGCACGCAATTGGTTAAGCACATCCGTTACCGCAAGCCGATTCAGGTCGCGATCCGGTCCCACCAGCCACGCCGCTCCCAGACCCCAGGGGCGATAGCGCGCCGGATCGCCAACCCCGAACAGGGTCAATGTGGGTGTCTGCACCGCGGCAGCGATATGACCGAGTCCGGAGTCGTTGCCGACAAAGATGTGCGCTTGCTTGAGAACGGCGGCAGCCTCAAGCAGGCCAGTCTTTCCGGTCAGATTCAGGCATGGAAATGTGGCTGCCGCTTCGATAGCAGCGGCAGGCAGCCGATCGCCAGCGCTCCCCAGCAGCACCACTGCGTCAAACTCGCCACGCAACGATTCGACCAACTCGCTGAAGTACCGTGCCGGCCAGATCTTGGGTGGCCAGTTCGCGCCCGGTCCCAGCGCCAGCAGGCGCCGACCGGCAAACTCGCCCAGCATGTTGCGCGCGAATTCGTGCTGGGCGGAACCCAGCCATATACATGGGTAAAACTTTTCCAGGTCCAGCGGCACGCCGGCAATGACACCGAGATGCTGTTGCACCGCATGCGGCCCCGATGCACGCCGCTGCCAGCGAAAGAAACGGCGTCGTGCGCGGATCAGCAACGGCAGAAGATCCGTGCGCAAATCCACGACCAGGTCGTAGCGGACAGTACGCAAATCGACCAGCAAGCTGGCGAGGCCGCGCAGCGCACGCTGTTTCTCCTTGTGGATGATGCGGCCAAGAAAGGGGCAGCCGGAAAAGATCTCGCTGGATCGGCGATCGCCGACGATGTCGACAGTGGCGGCAGGTTCAAAGGCATGCAGGGCCTGTAACACCGGGGTCGTCATAATCGCATCACCGATATTGCTCAAACTGACCAGTAGAAATCTGGGGGCGTTCATTTTCCGATGCAGAAGCGGGAAAAAATCTGATCCAAAAGATCCTCCGGGCTCATGGTCCCGGTAATCCGGCCCAGCGCGGTTTGTGCAAGGCGCAATTCTTCCGCCGCCAGTTCCAATGCGCCGCCCTCCTCCACCACCCGTGCCGCCTGCGTCACGGCAACGCCGGCCGCATCCAGTGCATGCAAATGACGGGTCTGCGCCAGCAGGACATCCTCAGGGCCGGCAGCGCCGGCAACTGCCTCCGCCAGGATTTGTTGCAGCAATTCGATACCCTCCCCGCTGCGGGCGCACAGCGACACCTCCCACCCATCCTGGCGTTCCTGCATCCCGGCTTTTGCGCCACACAAATCTATCTTGTTACGCACCCGCACGCGGCGCTGCGCCGATGGCAGCCGCGCCTGCAGCTCCGATGGAACCTGTTGCGTGGAATGATCGCTCACCAGCAGGACCAGATCCGCTTGCTCCAGTGCCAGCAAACTCCGGCGCACGCCTTCCTGCTCCACGGAATCCGCGCTATCGCGAACGCCGGCGGTATCGATGACGGAAAGTCGTACTCCGCCGACGATCATATCGCCCTCAATCGTGTCCCGGGTCGTACCAGGCAGCGCGTCAACAATGGCGCGGTCAGTGCCCGTCAGTCGATTCAGCAGGGTTGATTTACCGACATTCGGCGCTCCGGCGATGACCACGCGTAATCCGGCGCGCAGCACGTTTCCGGCCCGCGCGGCTGCCAACACCTGCTGCAGTTGCCCGAGCCAGTTGCCTGCGTCCGCCTGCAACTGCCGGCGCCCGGGCAGATCCAGAACTTCTTCGGGAAAATCCAGCGCCGCCTCCACCGAGATTCGCAGCAAGCTCAGCCCATCCTGCAACGCCGCAATGCGCCGGGAGAATTCCCCATCCATGGCACGGACTGCGCAGCGCGCAGCGCGCTCCGTCTGGCTGTTTATCAAGTCCGCCACGGCCTCGGCCTGGAGCAGATCCATGCGTCCGTTGAGAAAGGCCCGTTCCGTGAATTCTCCAGGTCGTGCGGGCCGCGCACCCAGTTCCAGCACGCGCCGCAACACGAGGTTGGTGACCACCGGTCCACCGTGTCCTTGCAACTCAAGGGCCTCTTCCCCGGTATACGAGGCGGGGGCAGCGAAATACAACATCACGCCGTGATCAATTACGGCTGCGTCCGCGTCGAGGAACGCCCGGTAGGTTGCGCGCCGGGGGTCAATCCCGGCGCCGGAAATTGCCCGGGCAATAGCGCGGCACATGGGGCCCGAGATCCGCACTATGCCTATCCCGCCGCGCCCCGCGGGTGTGGCGATGGCGGCTATGGTGTCGGCCGCCGGGGTCACGGCTCAACCCGGGGTCTTCGCGCCACGCTCAATGTTGCGCGTGATGAGCCACTGCTGGGCGATGGAGAGAATATTGTTTGCCACCCAATACACCACCAGTCCTGACGGAAAGAAGCCAAAGAAAATGGTGAAAGCGAAGGGCATGATCTGCATGACCTTCTCCTGCACCGGGTCCATGGGCGCCGGATTGAGCTTCTGTTGAATGAACATGGTCACGCCCATGATCAGCGGCAATACCCAGTAAGGATCCGGCGCGGACAGATCCTTGATCCAAAGAATGAAAGGCGCCTGGCGCATTTCCACTGACTCCAATAGCACCCAGTACAGCGCAATAAATACAGGTATCTGGATCAGGATTGGCAGGCAGCCGCCGAAGGGATTTATTTTTTCCTCTTTGTAGATCTGCATCATGGCCTGGTTCAGGCGCGCGCGATCCTCCTTGTAGCGCTCCTGGATCGCCTTCAGGCGCGGCTGTACGCGACGCATGTTGGCCATGGAGCGGTAGCCGGCGGCGGAAAGATGGTAAAAGAGTATCTTCAACAGCACCGTCACCAGGATGATTGACCAGCCCCAGTTTCCGGTCAGCTCATGCAACCACACCAGGCAGCGGAACAGCGGCTTTCCGATAAACCATAGGGCGCCGTAATCAACGGTCAGATCCAGGCCTTCTGCAGTTTCCGCCAGGACACTCTGGATCTTCGGTCCGACATAAAGGCGCATATCCGTATCTGCGCTGGCGCCGGCCGGGATCTCCAGCATGGGAGTGAATGCGCCTACGGCAAACTGATTGTCCGCGAGTACGGAACTGTAATAATGATAAGGCTGGTTGTTATCCCCCGGGAGGATGGCGGCGATGAAATAGTGCTGCAGCATCGCGACCCAGCCATTGACCACGTCGCGCGCAATCTTCTGTTCCAGGAGTTCATCAAAATTCACCTTCTCATAGCGTTGCTCCGGGCTCGACAATACCGCGCCTATATAAGTGTAGATAAGTCGCCACCCGCCAGTGTCTGGCTTGGCACGTTGAATTTGAGTGTAGCCTCTCCCCGCCCAGGCCACCGTGGATCGATTTTCCACCCGGTAACGTACATGGATCACGTAGCTGCCGCGCGTAAAACGATATTCCTTGGTCACAGACAGTTCGCCATCCTGCCAGCGCAACGGGACAATCAATTCCTGCTGCCCCGCCGCCAGTTGAAACCTGTCCGCCGTGGCCTGGAACAGATCCTTGTGCGACGGGCCGCCCGCAGAACCTACCAGCCCGCCCTGAATGACATACGCCTCCGGCGCCGCGGCATCGAGGATGACCAGCGGTATTTCAGGCTGGGACCGGCTCAGGGGATAACCCGGCAACGCCAGTCGTTGAATACCCGCGCCGCGCGGATTGATTTCCAGTTGCAGGACGTCGGTTTCCACAACTATTGGCCGTTCCGTGCCGGTCCCTATACTCGCGTTGATCGCCCCGCTGTCAAATGACGGCGATGGCGGCGGCGATGCGGGAACGGGCAGCGGCGCGGCCGCGTCCGGACTCGCGGCCACAACCGGGGCGGGAACAGGACTGTAGTCTGCCTCCCAGGCCTGCCAGATCATGGATCCGACCAGCACCAGGGAGACCACAAGAATGAAGCGTAGATTTTCCAAGCGCCTACTCTGAAGGGACCGGATCGACACCGCCCGGGCAAAACGGGTGACAGCGCAGTATGCGACCCACCCCATGCCTGATGCCGGCCCAGGTACCGTGCACGCGTAATGCCTCCAACGTGTACTCGGAACAGGTCGGGTGAAACCGGCACTGCCCGCCGAAATAGGGACTAAAGGCCAGCTGATAGACCCGAATCAATCCCGTCAGCAGGGCGCGCATGATGGTGCCACCTTTTGTGAATGCTTTTGCAAAGACGCCCGAAGTTTTTCCGCATCGTTCACGTCCACTCGGGCCTGCGCCATGACCACCAGATCTACGCCCCCGAATTGATCCTGGTGCGTACGTAAGTATTCGCGCACAATTCTTTTCAGGCGATTTCGCGCCACGGCGGAGCGGATGCGGCTTCGGGTAATGGCAAATCCCAGGCGCGGGCGCTGCAACCCGTTTATGCGGGCGAGAATAACGAACTGAGAATCACTGGAACGCTGGCTGGAGGCAAAAACCGCTTTGAAATCCGCCGGGCTCCGGAGTCTGCTGGCGGGCGGAAATCTGCCCGTCGCGCCGGTCACAGGCGTGCTCAGGGCGTAAGCCGCTTTCTGCCCTTCGCGCGCCGCGACTTGAGTACCTTTCTTCCACCCTTGGTACTCATACGGGCACGAAAGCCGTGATCGCGCTTGCGCTTGATTTTACTGGGTTGGTACGTCCGTTTCATGATCGACTGAATCCTGGTTAACTGCTCGGAATACAAGCGAAAAAGGCGCGGTATCTTACGAGCCAGCCTTTCGCATTGTCAATTTTGCCGGGCTGTGGATAACCCC
>CAYMXG010000005.1:0-26287 GCA_964394115.1 uncultured Enterobacteriaceae bacterium
CGCTCCACCCCCCGCCATACCTGATCCCGCTCTGCTACCCGCCCGGCTGGAAATGCCGGTTTATAGGGTGTAAGTTACCCATCCCCTTGAAACCACGGGCTTTTATGCAAAAGCGGTTGTATATCAAGACCTTCGGCTGCCAGATGAATGAGTATGACTCCGGCAAGATGCGCGATGTGCTGGAGGCATCCCATGGCATGTCCGTCACAGACGACCCTGCGACGGCGAATTTGCTCCTTTTCAATACCTGCTCCGTGCGGGAGAAGGCCGAGGAAAAGCTCTTTTCAGAACTGGGCCGGTGGCGCGCCCACAAAGAACGCAACCCCGACCTCCTGATCGGGGTCGGGGGCTGCGTCGCAAGCCAGGAAGGCGCTGCCATTCTGGCCCGGGCGCCTTTCGTCGACCTGATCTTCGGACCGCAGACCCTGCACCGGCTTCCGGACATGTACGATCAGGCGCTGCGCACCCGCGCGCCGCAGGTGGACATCACTTTCCCCGAGGTGGAAAAGTTTGATCGGCTGCCGGAACCCCGCGCCGAGGGCCCCACCGCGTTTGTCTCGATCATGGAAGGGTGCAGCAAATATTGCACATTTTGTGTCGTCCCCTATACCCGGGGCGAAGAAGTGAGCCGGCCTCTGGATGACGTGTTGACGGAGATCCATCAACTTGCCGCAAAGGGCGTACGCGAGGTCACGCTGTTGGGTCAAAACGTGAATGCCTACCGGGGCGCCTGTCACGAAGGCGGCATTGCGGACCTGGCGCGGTTGATCGAACTCACCGCATCCATCGCTGGTATTGACCGGATTCGATTCACCACCTCGCACCCGGTGGAATTCTCCGACCAGCTCATCGCGGCCTACGCAAAAGTGCCGGAATTGGTCAGCCACGTGCATCTGCCGGTGCAAAGCGGATCGGATCGGATCCTGAGCCAGATGAAGCGCGGTCACACGGCGCTGGAGTACCGGGCGCGGATCCGCAAATTGCGCAAGGTGCGCCCGCAAATCAACATTTCCTCGGATTTCATTGTCGGATTCCCGGGCGAAACCGACGCCGACTTTGAGGCCACCATGAACCTCATCGAGGATATCGGTTTCGATCAATCCTTCAGTTTTATCTACAGTCCGCGCCCCGGCACCCCCGCCGCCACGATGGCCGATTCGACACCGGCGCAAGTAAAGAAGGAACGTTTGCGGAGGTTGCAGGAACGCATCAACACCCAGGCCGCCGCCATCAGCGCCGGCATGGTCGGTAACGTGGAACAGGTCCTGGTCGAGGGCGCCTCGCGGCGCGACGCAACGGAAATGTGCGGCCGCACCGGGAACAACCGCGTCATCAATTTCCCGCGTGGGGAAGTTCAGCCCGGCCAGTTTGCGAACCTGCTGGTCACCGAGGCCCTGGCCAACTCATTACGGGGCATCCCAGCGCCGGCACTGGCGCTGCGGCAGATCGGCTGACGCTTGGCCGTCGCTCGAGACACGGCCCACGCGGCCGCCGTCGAGGTGGAACTCGAACCCGTCAGCCATGACCGGCTGGCGAATCTTTGCGGTCCGCTGGATGAGCATCTGCGCCAGATCGAGCGGCGGCTGGGCGTGGAGATCAACAATCGCGGCAACCACTTTCGCATCATAGGCATTGCCGGCGTGGTGGACGTTGCCGGCCGGATTTTGACAGACCTGTACGCTGCCACCACCCATGAAGTACTGACGGCGGACAAAGTCCACGTTTTTCTGCAGACCGTGCGCACCGATGCTGCCGCGGTCGCGGTCGTCGAGTCAGAACGCGTGATCCGGACCAAGCGCGGCACCGTGCGCGGACGCAGCCCGAACCAGCGACTTTATCTGCATAACATCCAGACCCATGACATAAGCTTCGGCATCGGCCCCGCGGGCACCGGGAAGACCTACCTGGCGGTGGCATGCGCGGTGGCGGGATTGGAACAGGACCGATCCCGCCGCATCGTGCTGGTGCGGCCGGCGGTCGAGGCCGGGGAAAAACTGGGTTACCTGCCTGGGGATATCGGCCAAAAGGTCGACCCATATCTGCGCCCACTGTATGACGCCCTGTATGAAATGCTGGGATTTGAGCACGTGGCAAGCCTGATTGAGCGCAGTATCATCGAAGTGGCGCCGCTCGCGTTCATGCGTGGCCGGACACTGAATGATGCCTTCGTCATCCTTGATGAGGCCCAGAACACGACAGTTGAGCAGATGAAGATGTTTTTGACCCGAATTGGCTTCGGCTCCACTGCCGTGATTACCGGCGACATTACCCAGGTGGACCTGCCGCAGGGGCGAAGGTCGGGCCTCCGGCACGTAATCGACATACTGAATGACGAAGAGGGAATCAGCTTTACGTTTTTCACGTCCGCGGACGTGGTGCGCCATCCGCTTGTGGCGCGGATCCTGAACGCATATGAACGGCATGAAAAAAGCGCCGACAACCCGCGCGAAAAGGACTGAGCCGGTCATGACCGTGCACGTGCAGATTGCCTGTCGCAAGCGCGGCATTCCTGATGCGCGTCGCATTCGCCGGTGGGCACGGGCGGCACTGGCCGGCCGGCGCAACCGTACGGAAGTAACGATCCGTGTCGTCGGCGCGCACGAAGGCCGCGTGTTGAACGAGCGCTGGCGCGGATTGCCACAGGCCACCAACGTCTTGTCATTTCCCGCTTTGGCACTGGCGCAGGCGCCGGGGGCCCTTGGCGACATCGCGGTATGCGCACCGGTCGTGGCCAGGGAGGCAAGGGCGCAGGGAAAGACGCCAACGGCACATTGGGCGCACCTGGTGATCCATGGCGTGCTGCATCTGCTCGGCCATGATCACGAGAGCAGGCGTGACGCGGCAGCGATGGAAGCACTTGAGATCCGGATTCTGGCAGGACTGGGATTTCCCGATCCTTATTCACTGGAGCGAACATGAAGCAGGAACGGAACCCGTCTGATCTTCCGGGCTGGTTCAGCCGCCTGCTGGGACTGTTTTCCCGCGAACCCCAGGATCGGCAGGCCCTCATCGAGATACTACGCGGTTCCGAACACCGCAATCTGCTCGACCCGGATGTGTTGCTGATACTGGAGGGCGCGTTACACGTCTCTGATTTGCAGGCCCGGGACATCATGGTGCCGCGGGTTCAAATGGATGTCGTGCGTGAGGACGCCACCCCGCAGGAGATCATCCGCATCGTGGTCGAATCAGGCCATTCCCGTTTTCCCGTGGTCGGCAGCGATGCCAGCGACGTGCGCGGCATACTGCTGGCCAAGGACTTGCTGGCGTGCTTCAGCGACGTCGGCATGGACAATTTTGACATCAAGGACGTCATGCGCCCCGCCATTTTTATTCCCGAAAGCAAGCGCCTCAACATTCTCTTGCGCGAATTCCGCGCATCGCGCACGCACATGGCCGTGGTCGTGGACGAATATGGCGTGGCCGGCGTGGTAACCATTGAGGATGTCATTGAAGAAATCGTGGGCGACATCGCAGATGAGCACGACCTGGATGAAGAGGAGAACATCCGCCAGCACGGCCGCAATCGCTATACAGTGCAGGCGATTACACCGATTGCGGAGTTCAATGAATTTTTCCGTACTGAACTGGATGACGGCGAGTACGACACCATCGGCGGCCTGATTGTGAGCGCGTTCGGTCACGTCCCCGCCCGCGGCGAAAGCATCACTTTCCATGGCTTCAATGTACGTGTCCTGCGCGCCGACAAACGCCGTGTGTTGCTGCTGCGCTTCGAACGGGCGGAAAAGCCGGAGCCGGACGGATAGCCTGGGGCCGTGGGTAGCGTGGAATTGAGGCACAGCAGGACGCACTTGAATTGAATATCCGGGCCAGGGCAGCCGTAAGTACCAGCGCCGGGGCTGCCTGCGCACTGGCCTTTGCACCGTATGATTTCCCGCTGCTGGCGCCGGTCGCGCTGGTCGTATTGTTTTATCTGTGGGTACGGGCAACCCCGCGTGAGGCGTTCCGCCTTGGCTACCTGTTCGGGATCGGGCTGTTTGGCGTTGGCGTCAACTGGCTGCATATAAGTATCAATCTTTTCGGAGGCATGGGCCTGGTCCCCGCAGCCGGCGTTACCTTCCTGCTCATCGCCTACATGGCCCTGTTTCCTGCCCTTACCGGCTACACGGCGCGCAAGCTGGCGACATCCAGCCTGGCGCGGGATCAGTTGCTGATTTTGCCCGCCCTCTGGGTGCTGTCCGAGTGGGTGCGCACGTGGCTGTTCACCGGCTTCCCCTGGTTGCACCTCGGATACAGCCAGCCCGATACGATATTCGGGGCATTGGCTCCGCTTCTGGGCGTGTTCGGCATCAGCTGGGCCGTGGCATTGTCCGCCGGCGCCTTGTTGATGCTTTTGCATCCCGGCGTCCGGGGCAAAAAGTTCGCCGCCGGCTGCCTGTTGCTGCTGGTAACTGGCGGGTGGCTCGCGGGCCGCGTGTCATGGACCCTCGACACAGGCACCGAGCGCAGCATCGCGCTGGTGCAGGGCGCAGTTCCGCTGGAAGTGAAATGGCGCGCTGAATTTCTGCATCAATCAGTGGAACGGTATACCAGCCTGACGGCGCCGCATTGGGGCAGGAACATCATCATCTGGCCGGAGACCGCGATTCCGGCATTTGCCTCCCAGGTTCCCGACCTGTTGCGGCAACTGTCGGCAGAGGCGGTACGTGGTGACAGTGACCTGTACGCAGGATTCCCCACGCTGGACAACCATGACGAGCGGTACTTCAACAGCCTGCTGCTACTGGGCGCCGAACCGCAGACCTACCACAAACGCCACCTGGTGCCCTTCGGCGAGTTCACGCCGCTGGCGTTCATCCTGCTGAAGTTTTCCAAATTGTTGAATATCCCGATGTCCAATTTCAGCCCCGGCGACCAGGCACAGCCACTGTTGCGCGGTCAGCATGGGGTTGCCGGGGTTTCCATATGCTACGAAGACACCTTTGGCGAAGAGATCATCCAGGCGCTGCCGGAGGCCGGGCTGCTTATAAATGTGAGTAATGACGGCTGGTTCGGCGACTCTGCGGCGCCGCACCAGCATTTGCAGATGGCGCGGATGCGGGCGCGGGAAACGGGACGTTACCTGTTGCGGGCGACAAATTCGGGTATCAGCGCCGTTATCGACCCCGTGGGCCGGGTGCGTGCGCAGGCTCCGCAATTCCTGCCCTTCGTTCTCACAGACACCATCACGCTATTCAACGGTCTGACACCGTATGCGCGTTTCGGAAACTGGCCGGTGATCCTGATGGCTGTTTGGGTGATCCTGGTTGTCCGGCTCGCGCGCAAGCCGCTTCGATTCGGTAATCAGCCTGAATTGCGCTCACGGTGATACGCGCGGCTTAACTCGTGCACCGAATCCACCAGCACGCGCAGATTCTCGGGGTCTGCATGTGGTTGGATGCCGTGACCCAGGTTGAACACGTGCCCGGGGCCGTCACCGTAGCGCGCCAGCACTGACGCAGCTTCGCGCCGCACCACTTCCGGTGTGGCAGTCAGCACCGCCGGGTCCAGGTTGCCTTGCAATGCCACCCGCTTGCCGATGCGCGTACGCGCCTCGCCCAGGTCCGTGGTCCAGTCAATTCCCACGGCGTCACAACCGCTGGCCGCGATGTCTTCCAGCCAGAGTCCCCCGCCTTTCGTGAATACGATGATGGGCGCCTCCACGCGGGACTGGCGCAGAGTCGCGATGATCTCGGTCATATAGGCCAGGGAAAACTCCCGATATGTTGACGGCGTCAACATGCCACCCCAGGTATCGAAGACCATCAGGACCTCGGCGCCCGCGGCTGCCTGTGCCAGCAGATAGCGCGCCACGCTTTGCGCGAGCCTCCGCAGCAGGGCGTGCAGCAGCGCTGGAGTGCAGTACAACATGCCTTTTATATGCGTGAACTCCTTGCTCGATGAACCCTCGACCATATACGTGGCCAGTGTCCACGGGCTTCCGGCAAAACCGATAAGCGGTACCCGGTTGTCCAGTTCACGCCGGACCAGCCGCACGGCATCCATGACATAACGCAATTCAGTTTCCGGGTCCGGATCGCCGAGGCGGGCCAGGTCCGCCGCACTGCGTATGCAGCGCTCGAAGCGCGGGCCTTCATTCTCCACAACGGACAGGCCCAGTCCCATGGCGTCCGGGATGGTGAGAATATCGGAGAACAGGATCGCTGCATCCAGATCAAAGCGGCGCAACGGCTGCAGCGTCACTTCGCAGGCGAGTTCAGGCGTCTTGCACAGGGTCAGAAAGCTGCCGGCCTGCTGGCGCGTGGCGCGGTATTCCGGGAGGTAGCGTCCGGCCTGGCGCATTACCCAGATTGGGGTCGCATCCACGGGCTGGCGCCGCAATGCGAGAATGAATCTGTGCTGCATGGCCGGGGGCTTGAATTCCTGTTCAGGAAGTCTGGTTGGGATCAGTGAGGCGCTGATATTCCATGATGGCGTAGCGATCCGTCATCCCGGCGATGTAATCGGCAATCAAGCGCGCGCGCGCGGGCACTTTTTGGCCGGGTTCCAGCCGGCCGATGCGTTCCTGCACGTCATGGGGCAGGAGCAGTTCATTCTCAATAAATATGGAGAACATGGTGGTTACGATCCGCTCCGCCTTGTGGGACATGCGCTGGACACGGTAATGCCGGTAAAGGTAACGATTCAGGAATCGCTTCAGTTCCACATGTTGCTGCCGCACCTCGTCACTCAGGGAAATGAGCGGTCGCCCCGCCGCGCGCACAGCGTCGATGTCCTGCGGATTCAGGCCGGCAATATGCGCACGACTGGTGTCAACCAGGTCTGACACGACCCGGTTGATCATGCGCCGCACCAGTTCATGCACGTGGCGCCGCTCCGGCAAATCCGGCCAAAGCCTGCGCACCTCGATCAATTGGTCCGCAAACAGTTTGCATTCCTCAAGCTGCGGCACCGTTATCAGGCCCGCGCGCAAGCCGTCATCCACATCATGGTTATTGTAGGCAATCTCATCGGCGAGATTGGCCACCTGCGCCTCCAACCCAGGCTGGCTTCCCTCCAGGAATCTTCGTCCGACATCCCCCAGCAACTCCGCCTGAACGCGTGAGCAATGCTTGAGTATCCCCTCACGCGTCTCAAAAGTGAGGTTCAATCCTGAAAATGCAGCATAGCGTTCCTCCAGCAGATCCACGACCCGCAATGACTGCAGGTTATGCTCAAAGCCGCCGCACTCGCGCATGCAGCGATCCAGTGCATCCTGGCCGGCGTGGCCGAAGGGGGTGTGTCCCAAATCGTGCGCCAGACAGATGGCCTCGGTCAGATCCTCGTTCAGGCCCAGTGCGCGCGCCACCGTGCGCCCTATCTGCGCCACTTCAATTGAATGGGTCAGGCGCGTGCGAAACATATCGCCCTCGTGATTGACGAAGACCTGCGTCTTGTATTCCAGGCGCCGGAATGCGGAAGAATGGATTACACGATCCCGATCCCGCTGGTAGGCATTGCGAAATTCCGCCTCGGCTTCCGCATGCGCGCGGCCACGGGTCTGGAGAGGCTGCGCCGCGAACCGCTGCAGGAGCGTCATGCCGGCACCTGCGCATGGGCATTCAGGGCCGCGAGCAGCAATCCCTCATCCACGTCACTGGCGATGCTTGCGCTGCCAATGGCATCCAGCAACACCAGCCGCAGCCGCCCGGATTTTGATTTCTTGTCCACGCCCATCAATTCGCGGACCGCTTGCGCGGACAACCCGGGCGCCAGACGCGTGGGCAGTCCGCACCGCTCCAGGATCCGGGTGATACGTTGTGTGCCGGCCGCATCGATTTTCCCCAACCGCGTGGACAAATCCGCTGCCACGACCATGCCGGCGGCCACCGCCTCTCCATGCAGCCATTGGCGGTACCCCATGGCAGTTTCCATGGCGTGGCCAAAGGTATGGCCGAAGTTCAGCAGCGCCCGTATTCCTGTCTCCGTCTCATCTTCGGAAACGATCTGCGCCTTGATACTGCACGAACGCGCGATGGCGTATTCCAGCGCCTCCCCTTCGAGTGCCAGCAGGCGATCCAGATTCTGTTCAAGCCACTGGAAAAATTCCGGATCCCGGATCAATCCGTATTTGATCACCTCGGCCACCCCGGCGCACAATTCCCGCCGCGGCAGTGTCGCCAGGACCTCAGGGTCAGAAATCACCGCCCGCGGCTGGTGAAACGCACCAATCATGTTCTTGCCGGACTCATGATTAACCGCGGTCTTGCCGCCCACGGAAGAATCCACCTGGGCCAGCAAGGTCGTGGGGATCTGGACCAGCGCGATGCCGCGCTGGTAGCAGGCCGCAGCGAAGCCAGCCACGTCACCAATGACGCCCCCGCCCAGGGCAATGATGCATGCATCCCTGCTGAACTTCAGGCGCAGCAACTCGGTGATGATCTGGTTCAGCAGCCCGAGGGTCTTGAACTGCTCACCGTCCGGCAGCACCAGGGACTGAGCTTCATATGCAGAAAGGCCGTCCAGTATGCGGGACAGGTACAGCGGCGCCACCGTGGTGTTGGTCACCACCAGCACCTGTTTTCCAGGCAGCCAGCGCCCGACGACCCCCGGCTCGGAAAGGATCCCGGCCCCGATCAGTATGCGGTAACTGCGATCGCCTAAATTGACCTTCACTTCCTTCATGGTAATTTCAACTGCCTGCAAATCAGTTCAACGGAGTGTGTTACCGACCCCAGGCCCGTATCCACGCTGCAATCCGCCACTGCCTGATAAAGCGATTCGCGTTGCTCAAGCAGTTCCCTGATGCGCGCCTTTCGATCCCCGGTCTGCAACAGCGGGCGTTTCTTGTCCCGCGCCGTGCGGCGCGCAAGGTGTTCCTCGGTGGCGCCAAGGTAGACCACTGTTCCGTTCCGGACCAGCGCCTCGCGGTTCTCGGGCAACAGGACGACGCCGCCACCGGTCGCCAGCACGATGCCGCGCATGGCCACCAGTTCCTGCAGCAACTTTGATTCGCGGCGCCTGAATCCTTCCTCGCCCTCAATGTCAAAAATGACCTCAATCTCCACCCCGGTCCGGCGCGTCAGCTCTTCATCACAGTCAATAAAGGTGCGGCCAAGCCTGGACGCCAGGCGCCTGCCAATGGATGACTTGCCCACGCCCATGGGGCCAACCAGAAAGATGTTTTCATTGCCCTGCATACACACTCTACCGGGTAAGCATTGGGGAACGCCCTGAAATTGCACAGGGCCTCGCCAGGACACCCTGCCATCGGGAGTCCGTTGTGGCAAGTCCGGCGGCGGACCTATCTGCCGCCGGGGCGACAGGCAAAAAAAAGCGCGGCAGTGCCGCGCTTCTGCAAAGGTCAGAAGGAATTTATATGGCCAGATCTTCCCTGAGAATCTTCGGTGTCACGAAAATGAGCAACTCGGTGCGCGATTTCTCTATGCGATTCTTCTTGAACAGCACTCCGAGCACCGGCACATCGCTGAAGAACGGCACACGGTCAGTGGAGGTGCGGTCCGTCTGGTTGAAAATGCCGCCCAGAACCACGGTCTCGCCGTCATCCACGAGTACCTGTGTCTGCACGGAGCGCGTGTTGATGGGCGGGGTGCCAAGTACATCCGGCGAGCCGCGGGTGTCCTGGTTTACCAGCAAATCAAGTAACACCCGATCATCAGGCGTTATTTGTGGCGTGACACGCAGCGACAGTACCGCCTTCTTGAAGGATACCGACGTCGCCCCACTGGAGGTCGCGGCTTGATACGGAATTTCCACACCTGATTCAATGCTCGCCTCACTCTGATTGGCGGTAATGACGCGCGGATTCGCAATTTCCTCTCCGCGCCCCTCGGCCAGCAATGCGGACAGCTCCAATTGCAGCAGGAAGCTGCCAACCTTGCCGACAGCCAACGCCAGTGCGCTGGTGGCGCCGGGGACCGGTAAATTGACCAGGAGGCCGTCGGCACCCGTGACGGTTCCGACCGGCTGCTGCTCCTCGGCAAAAACGCCTTCGCGCGTGCCTCCAACGTACCCGAACTTATCCCCATCTGCGGTCGTATCCTGCTTGGCGCCACCAAACTTTACGCCCAAGTCCCGGGTGAAACTCTCGTCAGCGTTCACGATACGGGATTCAATCAATACCTGCCGGATCGGTATGTCCAGCTTGGACACCATGTCGCGGATCGCTTCCAGGCTGGTGCCGACGTCCTGAATGATGAGCGTATTCGTACGGTCGTCGATGGACACGTTACCGCGCTCCGACAACAGGTTGTTTTCTTCGGAGCGAATCAGCGCGGCCAAGTCTGTTGCCTTTGCATAGTTGATCTGCACGAATTCAGTACGCAATGGCGCCAGTTCCTCAACCTGTTTCTGGGATTCGAGCTCCAGCTTTTCGCGCGCTGCGATCTCCTCCTGCGGCGCAACCATCATGACATTGCCATCCTGGCGCAGGCCCAGACCGCGGGCGCGCAAAATGATGTCGAGAGCCTGATCCCAGGGCACGTTTTTAAGGCGCAAAGTGACACTGCCGCGAACGGTATCGCTGGCGACCAGGTTAAGGCCCGTGAAGTCGGCAATCAGTTGCAAAACTGCGCGAACCTCGATGTCCTGGAAGTTCAGAGACAGGCGCTCGCCGGTAAAACCAAACTTCTCCTTCTTCATTGCGTCTTGCTGATCGGCGGTCAACGGGCGCACTTCAATCGTAAAGGTGGTATCTGCCTGGTAGGCAAGATGGTCGTATTGCTCGGTGGTGGTACTGATGGTCATGCGCGTACCACCGGCATTGGGCTTGGTGTCGATGATCTTGACCGGCGTGGCGAAATCCACCACGTCCAGTTTGCGATCCAGCTCCGCGGGCAGGGAGGCACCGAGGAAATCAACGACTATCTGGCCGGATTCCTGGCCCAGGTTGACGCCCACGGATGGATCCGACAGGGTGATCACGATGCGTCCCTCGCCATCATCACCGCGACGGAAATCAATATTCTCGATGCTGCCACCGTCACCGCTGGCCACGGCAGCTCCGCCGGCAGAGGGAGACGGCATGGCGGCATTCGTCTCGGCACCCGCCACAGCGGCACCCAATGTAACGATCAGGGACTTATCCTGCAGCTCCATGTCATAGGACACGGGATGCACCAGGTTGATTACCACCCGTGTCCGTCCGTCAGCTTCGACGGCTGCCAGGCTGTGGGCCATGCCAATCCCGATGGACTGGGATTTCTCCGCCAGCTTCAAGCCGACACCGGGCAGGTCGATGGCGATGCGCGCCGGGTTATCAATGGTGAAATTGACCGGTTCCTCGGTCAGTGGTTCGGAAAAATCCAGCTTCAACTGGACCCGATCACCAGGCATGGCCGAGTAACTGGCGCCATCCAGTGTTGCGGAATTCGCGGCAGTGAAAAAGCCGGCGAGTAGTACGGTTGCCAGTGCGCGAGCCGCAGCCCGCCCCAGGAACCTGTGGTCCGTTTCTGCCTGCAGAGATTTCTGCGTCATGTGATTCATGGCTGCTCCCCGTGGAGATTATTCAACAAGTGCAATGGCGGCCGGGCGTTCTTCCCACCGGCCCTGGCTGTTCTGGACAATTTCGCGTAACTCAATCTTGTCCTCGAATATGTTCACAATCTTGCCGATATTCCGGCCGATGTAATTACCCACCTTGACCCGGTGCACAACCCCGTCCGGACCACGGATAATTCCCCAATTGTCATCTGGATCCTGAATCGTCCCGACCATGCGCAGGCTGTCCAGCTCGAACTGTTCAAGCTCCTCTCGATTCCGGTTCTTGATCTCCTGTTCCAGCTCCTTGGTCAGCCCGGTATCCTTGACGTCCGCAATATCCTCCTCGCGCTGCACATAGAACGGCTGAAACGGATCGCGTGCGCCGGCGTCGGCTGCCTTGTAGGCATACGCCTCATATGGCTTGATCTCCGGCAACGGGTCGATGCGGCCCCCTGGCCGGGCCAGGACCTCCTTCACCCATTGTTCAAGTTCACTCGTGTCCTTGGAGACACAACCGCCCATGGCCATAACCGCCAACAACGGCCACAGCGAACGGAGGCTGGCTCTGGCTACGCGCGCCTTCATATCAGGACTCCTCTTCTTCCAATGCACGATAGGTCTTGGCCTGGGCTGACATGGTCAGCGTTGTGCCGCCGGAATCAGCTGCCCTGCCCTTGCCCGCCTTGACGCCCTTGGTAACGGAGATTTCGTGCGTAGTCACAATTCTGGGCAATGTTGCGATGCCGCTGACGAATTGACCGAACTGATGATAGCTGCCGGTGACACGGATGCTGATCGGCAGTTCCGCGTAAAATTCGGATACTTTTTCATCCAGCGGCTGAAACAACTCAAATTCCAGGCCGGCGGAAAGCCCCGTCTGCGAGATATCGACGATCAGCCCGGCCACTTCGGTCTTGTTCGGCAGTTGCCGCAGCATGTCGCCAAAGGATTGTTCCATCTCCTTCATTTGCTCCTTGAGCGCGTTCAGATTGGCGGATTTTTTCTGCTTGTCCTCGAACGTGGTCTTCAAATCCGCTTCTTTCTTCTCGACGGTCTGCAGTTCCGCCACAAGATTCTTGATATGAAAATTCCAGCCGCCAAAAATCAGGCCGGCACAAACCACGGCGCCGACAATCGCCTGCACCGGCAGCGGCCACATGCCAGGATTGTTGGGGTCCAGATTTTTGAAATTGTCTGCGAAGCTCATGATTCCTCTTCCCCTTCGGCCTTCGGAATGACCTGACTGAACCGCAACGTGAAGGTGCTGACGCGCACGCCCTTCTCGTCCTTGGCCTGAATGATGTCAAGTTGTGGATTCTTCAACCAATCCGACCCTTCCAGGTTGCGCATGAATGACGATACGCGCGCGTTTGACTGCGCCTCCCCGATAATGGTTATCTGGTTCTCCTTCTGGACGATACTGCTGACGTTCACGCCCTCGGGCAGACTCTCGACCAGTTCATCAAAGAACCGCACTACCAACGGGCGATTGCGCTGCAGACCTTCAATTGCCTTCATGCGCGCGATCAGCCGGTCACGTTCCTTCGTCAGCGCCTCAATTTCCTTGATCTTGGCGTCGAGCTTCTTGGTTTCAGCTTCAATATAGGCATTGCGGGCCTTCTGCCGGTCGATGCGGGCATTCTGGTAAAGATGCAGCGTACCCACGGTCAGGGCGGCCACTGCCACAAAGGCCAGCACCAGAATCCCGAACTCCTTCTGCTTCTCCTTGCGAAGCTCGTCGCGCCACGGAAGTAGATTAATGTGAGCCATCAGTCGAAACTCCTCAGTGCAAGTCCACACGAGACCATCAGTGCTGGAGCATCATTGGCCAAGGACTGGGCCTGAACCCTGGACGAGACCGACATATTGGCAAACGGGTTGGCGATGGATGTAGGTACACCGACCTTGGCCTGAATCAAATCGGCGATACCCTCGATTGACGCACAGCCTCCGGCGAGAATCAGGTGATCAATATTTGCGATCTGACCGGCCGAGAAAAAGAATTGTTGTGCGCGACTGATCTGCTGCGCCACGCCTTCCTTGAAGGGATCGAGCACTTCGGAGGAATAGTTTTCCGGCAGACCGCCCTGTTTCTTGGCCAGACCGGCTTCCTCGTAGGACAGTCCGTAGCGACGCTGGATTTCCTCCGTCAACTGCGCGCCACCGAACTGTTGGTCGCGCGAATACATGATCTTCAGTTTCTCGAGCACGCTGAACGTGGTTACCGATGACCCGATATCAGCCACGGCGATGACCATATCCTCCCCGCCGCCGAACTGCTCCTGCGCAATCAGACGAATGGTGTTCTCGAGGGAAAATGCCTCGACGTCAATAATCTTGGCGGTCAGTCCACCATTGCTCAGGGCATCCACACGCAGGTTGACATTGTCACTGCGCGATGCGGCCAGCAGCACATCCACGCGCTCCGGATTGGCCGCGTTCTGTCCCAGCACTTCAAAGTCCAGCGCCACCTCATCCAGCGGGAAGGGGATGTACTGGTCCGCCTCCGCGGTGATCTGACCCTCCATGTCGGCATCGGAAAGGTTGGCCGGCATCTCAATGATCTTGGTGATAACGGCGGAGCCGGCGACTGCAGCAGCTGCGGTCTTGATCTTGGTGCCGGACTTGCGCACGGCGCGCCCGATGGCTTCGCCGACCGCGGCGGAGTCCGTGATATTCTTGTCTACCACTGAATTCGGTGGCAGCGGCTCGGCAGCGTAACTTTCGACACGATATCTACCACCTGAGCGCCCAAGTTCGACCAACTTAACTGCCGTTGCGCTGATATCGATCCCAAGCACCGGGGCTGATTTTTTTCCGAAAGGAAACACGTTTTTTTCCTTTTGATGTGGGTGGTTATCTACCAATCTTCAACATTACATTAACTTCATTCGAAAACTATAGTCAATTGAAATTTAGGAAACAAAGCTAACTCGATGCTTTTTCACCAATTGTGCTCGAATTCACAAGTTTTCTCCTGAAACCACATATGTTGCGTACCCATACATTAGACTACACAAGATGTTGCGCTTTATAGTCACAATGATGGTCACACTGGCGGTCGCGATTATCATCGCGGGCGCCGCCCTGACCGCCTATGTCGTCCCCGGACTGCCGGATATCGAGTCACTGCGCGACGTGCAGATGCAGGTTCCACTGCACATTTACACCAGTGACGGATCCCTGATTGCGGAGTTCGGCGAAAAGCGCCGCGACCCGATAAACATTGCCGACGTGCCGCCGCTGCTGGTGAAGGCATTCGTCGCAGCTGAGGATGATCGCTTCTTTCAGCACCCCGGCGTGGATTGGCAGGGCATCGCGCGCGCTGCATTGAATCTCGCCATGACCGGGGAAAAAACCCAGGGTGGCAGCACCATCACCATGCAGGTGGCGCGCAATTTCTTTCTCAGCCGGGAAAAGTCTTATGTGCGGAAGCTGAATGAAATCTTCCTGGCATTAAAGATTGAGCAGGAGTTGAGTAAAGATGAAATCATGGAGTTGTACCTGAACAAGATTTATCTGGGACAGCGCGCCTACGGCATCGGCGCCGCGGCACGCGTGTACTACGGCGCCAGCGTGGGTGAACTGAACCTGGCGCAGATGGCGATGATCGCCGGATTGCCAAAAGCACCCTCGACAACCAATCCGATTACCAGCCTGGCCCGCGCCCTGCAGCGTCGGGAATATGTATTGCGGCGCATGCTGGACCTGGGATTCATAAAAGATGCCGAATACCAGGCGGCCAGCACCGCCCAATCAACCGCCAGTCTGCATGCTGCGGATATTGACGTCGAGGCGCCGTATGTTGCGGAAGCAGTGCGCAAGGAGATCATCGACAGATTCGGCGAGCCGGCGTATGAGGCCGGCTACCGTGTGTTCACCACCACGCGGGATCGGAACCAGCTTGCAGCCAACCAGGCTTTGCGCAAAGCCCTGTTGGATTACGACGAGCGGCACGGGTTTCGCGGTGCGGAACGGCATTTTGATCTTCAGCCGGCACCAGCCGGACCGGAACAATGGGCGGCATTGCTGGAGGGATTCGACACCATCGCCGGCCAGCGCCCGGCATTGGTCACCCAGATCTCGGAGCAGGCCGTTACCGTGTTCCTGTCCGGGGATGAGTTGGTGGAGATCCCCTGGGTCGGCCTGCAATGGGCGCGCAAGTACATATCAGAAAATCAACGCGGGCCGGCGCCAAAAAACGCCGGTGAAATTCTCCAGCCCGGCGATGTCATTCGCGTCCGCACCGCGGAAGACGGGACCTGGAGGCTGAGTCAGCTTCCCGCCGTGGAAGGCGCCCTGGTTTCCATGCGTCCGGACGACGGCGCCGTGTACGCACTGGTGGGCGGATTCGATTTTGCCCGCAGCAAATTCAATCGCGCTCTGCAGGCGCAACGGCAGCCGGGCTCCAGTTTCAAGCCATTTATTTATTCCGCGGCCCTCGAATCGGGATTTACCGCCGCGAGCATGATCAACGATGCCCCGGTGGTGTTTGATGATCCTGGCGTTGAAGATACCTGGCGCCCGGAGAACTACACCGGCAAGTATTATGGACCGACGCGTCTGCGTGAGGCGCTGACGCACTCCCGCAATCTGGTTTCCATCCGGCTCATGCATGCCATGGGTGTTCCCACGGTTCTCTCCCACATCACGAATTTCGGTTTTGACGTTGATGCATTACCCCATAACCTCTCGCTGGCACTGGGGACCGGCACCATGTCGCCGTTCAAACTTGCATCGGCATATTGCACCTTTGCCAACGGTGGCTTCCTGGTTGAGCCTTACATTATTGAGCGCATTGAGTCCCTCGATGGCGGCATTCTTTATCAGGCCAAGCCACCCAGTGTATGCAGGGAATGCGAGCCACAGCCCGCACCTGCGGTTGCGCCGGAAACGCAAGCAGTTACTGCCGGGATACCGGCGGCTTCAGTGCCAGGGGCGGTCGCACCCGACACCGCCGCTGTCGTGCCTGCGACGAAGCCCGAAGCCCCGGTACTGCCAATCGCACCCAACGGGTTGCCCATCGCCCCGCGTACCGTCAACGCGGAAAATATCTGGATCATGGGCTCCATGACCCGCGACGTGATTCGCTTCGGCACCGGCCGACGGGCGCTGGAATTGAATCGCACCGATTTATCCGGCAAGACCGGCACCACCAACGACCAGCGCGATGCCTGGTTCGCCGGCTTCAATCCGGCCATTACCACCGTCGCCTGGGTTGGCTTTGACAAATTTGATCCCCTTGGCGGGCAGGAAACCGGGGCTAGGGCCGCGTTACCGATGTGGATCGACTACATGCGCGTGGCGCTCCAGGATATGCCTGAACAATTCCTGCCCCGGCCCCCGGGACTGGTGAACGTGCGCATCGACCCCCGCACCGGCGGCACGGCCGGTAGCGGGAGTTCTGCCGCAGTATTCGAAGTGTTTCGTGCCGGCACTGCGCCGACTGCAAGCGCCGCGGACGGTGCGACACCTGCCGCCGGCACGGATCCCGAGTCACGCGACTCCGCTGAACAATTGTTCTGAGGTCGGGCGATACCCGCACTGACACCGATGGCCACTGCCGCCCGCTCCGGACTCAAGTTGCGCGCGCAAATAGCGCAAATGGCGGCCAAGCTCATCGCCAGCGAAGGGGTTGCTGATTTTCGATCCGCAAAGCGCAAGGCCGCCATGCGCCTTGGGGTCGATTCCGAACGCAATCTGCCCACGAACGTGGAGATTGAACAGGCGTTGCAGGAATACCAGCGCCTGTTCCAGTCCCGGTCACAACCTGATCTGCTGCGCGCCCTGCGACAAGCCGCATTACAGGCAATGCAATTCCTGGAGCAGTTTCGACCGCGCCTGGTCGGTGCCGTGTTGTTGGGCACCGCAACCGAGTTCAGCGAGATCACGCTCCATCTCTACTGTGATGCCGCCGAGGATGTTGCCTGGTTCCTGAGCGAAGCCGGAATCAAATTTGAGCAAACTGCAAGAACCATCAAGACTGCGCCCGGGAAATCCCTTGAATTCCCGGCACTCTGTTTCATCGCCGGAGAAGTACCGGTGGTGCTGGTGTTGTTCACGGAAACTTTGGAGGCGATCAGACCCTTGAGTCCTGTGGACGGGAAACCGATGCGGCGCGCCACGCTGGCCAGCCTCAAAACCATGCTGGAAGGCGGTCCGGTCAGCGCTGCGAACACGGATGACTGAGTTGCGATTGCTGCGCGTCGCCCTGCCGGTGCCCCTGCGCCGCAGTTTTGACTACCTGGCGCCAGCGGCGTGGGACGAGAGCGCCATTCAGCCCGGTTGTCGGGTACGTGTCCCATTCGGGCGCGGCCGGACCATGATCGGCCTGATCCTGGAACTTCCCAAACGCACCGAGGTGGCGCATGACCGGCTGAAAATGGCGCTGGCGTTAATCGACAGCGAACCCTTGCTGAACCGGGATCAAATGAACCTTATGTTGCGGGCGGCTGCTTACTATCAGCACCCGCCTGGCGATGCGCTGTTTCAGTCCTTGCCGGGCCGATTGCGCGCGGCACAGCCGGTGTCGACCGGGTTCGAGCAGCGCATTCGCCTGCGCGCGGATTCAGTCAATAAGTCTCCCGCATTACAGCGCGCCCCGCGCCAGCAGCAGGCGCTGGAGTTGGTGGCTGCCGCATCTGAAGCCGGACTGACACTGGCGACGCTGTTGGAACACGGCATAACCAGGGCCACGGTTCGCGCACTCGCCGACAAAGGACTGGTGGAGGCCTTTTACCCGGAAATGGCACCCCCTTCGCCTCCGCCATCCCTGGAAACGATCACGCTAAACGCGGGCCAGGGTAAGGCAGTGGAAGGCATTGTCGGTGCGCTCGACTGCTTTGGGGTGCAAGTGTTGAACGGCGTGACCGGCAGCGGCAAGACCGAGGTCTACCTGGCCGTCATCGCCGAAGTGATCCGGAGAGACAGGCAGGCCCTGGTACTGGTGCCGGAGATTGGGCTCACGCCTCAGCTTGTTGATCGGGTGCGCCGCCGCATTGGACCCGATATCGCGGTACTGCATTCCGGCCTGCCTGACACCGAGCGCGCGCGCTCATGGCTCGCTGCCCGGGATGGCCGGGCCCGCGTGGTGCTGGGGACACGTTCCGCCGTGTGGACGCCACTGGCAACAGCGGGCGTCATTGTCGTCGATGAAGAACACGACCTGTCCTACAAACAGCAGGAAGGGTTTCGATACTCGGCGCGCGACATGGCGGTGGCGCGCGGCAAAGCGGAGGGGATCCCCGTCATCCTGGGTTCCGCGACGCCAAGCCTGGAAACACTGCGCAACGTCCAGGACGGCCGCTATGGGGAGTTGCGCCTGCCGCAGCGCGCCGGGGGCGCGCCGGCGCCGACTGTCGGGTTCATTGACCTGCGCGGTGCGCGCCTGCATGGCGCCGTGAGTGCACGGTTACTGGACGCCGTGCGCGCGGAAGTGGCGCAAGGCAACCAGGTGTTGTTATTTCTGAACCGACGCGGGTATTCACCCACCCTGCAATGCCATGCATGCGGAATGGTGGCGGAATGCCCGCGCTGCGACATGCCATATACCTGGCACAAACATCGCAACCGCCTGCTTTGCCATCATTGCGGCAGCGAAAAACCGGCACGCCTGCAGTGCGCCAACTGCCCGGACTCCGAACTCCAACAGATTGGGCACGGGACCGAACGCCTGGCGGAAACCCTCGCGCAGCAGCTTCCCGACGCCCGCATCCTGCGCATTGACCGGGACAGCACACGGGCACAAGGCGCCATGGGGCGCATGGTGGCGCAGATCCACGCGCGCGCCGCCGATATCCTGATCGGCACGCAGATGCTGGCCAAAGGACACCACTTTCCTGGGCTGACACTGGTGGGGATCATCGATGCGGATCGGGGACTTTTCAGTGCGGACTTTCGCGCTGCGGAGCGCATGGCACAATTGTTTGTCCAGGTCTGCGGACGGGCCGGTCGCGGGGATCGCCCCGGACAGGTATTGATCCAGACTCATCATCCCGATCATCCGTTTCTTCGTTCCCTGGTGGAGCATGGCTATGAGCGCTTTGCACAGTTGGCGCTGGCGGAACGCGACGCCGCGAAACTGCCTCCATACAGCCATCTTGCCGTGCTGCGCGCCGAGCACCACCAGGCCGGCCCGGCGCAGCGCTTTCTGGAACAGGCGCGGGGCTTGCTTGAAAGCGGCGATTCGCGACTGCAGATATTCGGTCCAGTCCCGGCGGTGCTTGAGCGCAGGAGAGGGCGATTCCGTTTTCAGTTGCTCATCCAGGCCAGTCAGCGTGCATGCCTGGGCAGCGCCCTGCCGCAATGGCTTCAGGAACTGGAGGCCGAACCCCTGGCCAGCAAGGTCCGCTGGTCACTGGATGTGGATCCGCAGGACATGATATAGAGTGAAACTCCCGTACCCGCCATGGCTAACGCGACCATGATACGCACCGCGCAAGTCCTGCTGATCCTGCTGGCATCCGTGGGCGCGGTCGCGCTGGACGTGAACATCTCGAGCGAACTGGAATTCGTGGACGTCACGCATGACGGCCAGCCCGTGCGCATAATGCGCAACCAGGATCCACAGCACAAGATAAGTGAGCGCTACGCATTAACCTCGCGCAAATGTCCGCCATTTTGCATACAACCTGCCGTCATTGCGCCGGGCGTGGAGACCATTGCAGAACTGGAAATGCTGCAATACCTGAAACAGGCGGCAAGCGGCGATGCATCTGTACTGGTCATTGATTCGCGCACGCCGGACTGGGTCGAGAACGGGACTATTCCCGGATCGATCAATATCCCGTGGACCATGCTCGATACCGGGGCCGGGGCCGATCCGTTTCAAGTCGCGGACATACTGCAGCAGCGCTTCGGCGTGAAAAACCGCGAGGGACTTTGGGATTTCAGTGCGGCCCGGACGCTGGTACTGTTCTGCAACGGCAACTGGTGCGGGCAGTCGCCGGCAAACATTCGCACCCTGTTGTCACTTGGCTATCCGCCCGCGCGGCTGAAATGGTATCGGGGCGGCATGCAGAACTGGGAAATGCTGGGCCTCACGGTCGTCAAGTGAGAGCTGACAGGTTGCTGCAAAAGTCCGTCCATGGACTTTTACGCTTCGCTTCGGCCAAAGCGAAGCTTCGGCCCCGCTCCGGTCATTCCTTGCGGCGGGGTCCTGACGCTACAATGCCCGGCCTTTTTTGAGCCGGTCCATGAAACGACAAATTCAGAATGATCTTGCCACTGCGCTGGCGCAACTGATCGCCGAGTCCGGCGACCCGACGCCAGAACTTCCCGAGATCGCCGTTGATCGCGCGCGCGACAACCAGCACGGCGATTTCGCCAGCAGCGTTGCCATGGGGCTGGCTCGCGCACTGCGCCGCAAGCCGCGGGACATTGCCGAGGCCCTGGTGGCGCGCCTGCCATCGAACCCGGACCTGGCGCGGGTGGAGGTCGCGGGGCCGGGATTCATCAACTTTTTTCTGACCTCCGGCGCCCATCACGCGGTGATACCCGCCATCCTGCGCGCCGGTATCGGATACGGCCGCAGCAACCTGGGTGCCGGGCAACGCACGTTGGTGGAATTCGTGAGCGCCAATCCCACCGGCCCATTACACATCGGTCATGGCCGCGGCGCGGCCTATGGCGCAACCCTGTCAAACCTGCTTGCCACGGCCGGCTACGCGGTGACGCGCGAGTACTACGTCAACGACGCCGGCCGGCAGATGGACATCCTTACGCTGAGCATCTGGTTGCGGTACCTGGAGCTTTGCGGCCGCGATTACCCGTTTCCCGAAGGCGCTTACCGGGGCGAGTACGTGCGCCCGGTGGCCGCCAGACTGCTGGCCCAGGCCGGCCGTGATCTGGACCTGGAACCAGTGTCCTGTTTTGCCGGCCTGCCTGAGGCCGCCAATGCGGATGCTGCTCTGGACAACATGATCGATCGGGCACGAGAGCGGCTCGGCGCAAAGGGCTTTGAACAGGTCTGGCGGCTCGGGCTGGATGACATCCTGGGCGATATCCGCGCGGACCTGGCCGAGTTCGGTGTGCGTTTCGATACCTGGTCCTCGGAGTTCGATCTGACCCGGAGCGGGCGCGTGGGCGCCTGCATCAAGCGCCTCGAAGCCAGCGGTGATCTGTACCGGCAGGAGGGTGCGCTCTGGTTCCGCTCCGCGAAATACGGCGATGAAAAAGACCGGGTCGTGGAGCGCGAGAACGGACAGCGCACTTACTTTGCTTCGGACATTGCCCACCATCTGGACAAGTTTGAGCGCGGTTACGAGCGCGCCATCAACATCTGGGGCGCCGATCACCATGGCTACATCGCCCGCGTGCGGGCCGTGCTGGCCGCACAGAATCTGGACCCGGCGGCCCTCGAAGTATTGCTGGTCCAGTTCGCCACCCTGTATCGCGGCAACGAACGAGTACAAATGTCCACTCGATCCGGCGAATTCGTCACGCTGCGTGAGTTGCGCAATGAGGTCGGCAATGACGCGGCGCGATTTTTCTACGTGACGCGGCGTTCGGATCAACATCTTGAATTCGACCTGGAGCTGGCGAAGTCCCATTCCAGCGACAACCCGGTGTATTACATCCAGTACGCGCATGCGCGAATCTGCAGCCTGATGCGCCAGTTGCAGGAAAAGGGCTTCACTTTCGATCAGACCGCGGCACTCATGAATCTGGCGACCCTGGCCGAGGAGCAGGAACGGGCGTTATTGGTGCTGCTGGCGCGCTATCCGGAGATCATTGAAGAGTCGGCGCGGACGCGCGAGCCGCACCAGATCTGTTTCTACCTGCGTGAATTGGCCCACGCCTTCCACACCTGCTACAACGCGCATCAGATCCTGGTGTCCGATGCAGCGCTGCGCAATGCGCGCGTGGCCCTGGCTTTGTGCGCGCGCCAGGTCATTGCGAACGGACTCGGGATCATCGGTGTGTCCGCGCCGGAGTCCATGTAATGGCCCAGGATTACAAGCACGTCAGCCGCGCCAAGGGCCCCAAGGCAACGGCTGGGAAAAGCAATACGGGGTTGCCGTTCCTGGCCGGACTCAGTATCGGCCTGCTGATCGCGTTCGCCGTCTTCCTTTATCACTACCAGGGCCTGTTAAAGGGGGAATCACCCCGCATCACCGTGAACAATGCGGCCCGGCCCGCCGCCATCGGTGCGCAACCCGTCGCGCCGGATCCCGTGCCGGACCCTGCGACTGAACCGCCGGCACCGACATTTGATTTCTACCAGATCCTCCCCAACCGGGAGGTCAGCATGTCTGAATGGGAGGCCGAGACACCTGCTGCCGGCACGGTGGACCCTTCCGCGGGCAGGTTATTCATACTCCAGGTCGGTTCCTTCAAGACCACGGAAGCCGCCGACCAGATCAAGGCGGAGCTGGCATTGATCGGTATTGAGGCCGATGTTCAGCGTGTAGTGATCAATGGGCAGGATGTCCTGCACCGGGTGCGCATCGGCCCGTTCAAGAGCAAGCAGACCTTCGAAGAGACCAGGCAGCGGTTGATCGCCAATGATCTGGACTTTGTGGTCTTGAACCTCAAGGCCAGCGAAGCAGAGGCGCAGCCACGTTAATTGTCCGGTGCATTGCTCAGGTTGGAGCGGGTGATGGGAATCGAACCCACGTTCTAAGCTTGGGAAGCTTATGTTCTACCATTGAACTACACCCGCGGGAACGACGCCCTGCATGCACGGTCGCATTCTAACAGACTGATGCAAATCCCGGATTTGCGTCACCTTCCTGCCACGGGTTCGCGCCGTGGATTGGCCCGGTTTGGAAGTGGCACGAACTGCGTTTCCCTTCGTCGCAAATGGGTCATCGGCCGATGACCGAGCGTGTTTCCGCGTGGATGAATTAGTGTAAGATTCCACGAAATCGGGAACCCGCCCCGCGGCAACCTCCAGGCTTTCCGGAGATTCCCCCGCAAAATCAGGGGCTTGTCCCAAATAATCGGAAAATTATGTACCCATCCGGTGGGGGAAAGCGAGGGCATGGGAAGCAAAAGGGCGATAATCGTTGTCGTCGACGACAGCCCCTCCATGAAGACGGTGTTTGAACGCGGCACCGAGAATCTGGAGGTGGAACTGCGCCTGTTTCAATCCGCCGAGGATTCCTGGGAATACCTGGAGCGTCATCAACCGGCACTGCTGTTTCTCAATATCAAGATGCCGGGGCGGGACGGCCTGACGTTTCTAAAGGACCTGCGCGAACTACCCCTGCACAAAGATACCCGTGTTGTTATGATCAGTTCCAAGGACTACGCTCAGGACCGGACCGTGGCGAGCGCATTGGGTGCCTTGGAGTTCATCACCAAGCCCACCCCCATCCGGGCCATTACCGAGGTTGTACTCAAGTACCTAAAGGCCGATCCTGTCTAACGTCACCCTGACCCTGGACTGGTATCGCGGTTTCTAAATGTGAGCAAGGCCTATCTCCGTTTCTGGGGCGTGCGTGGATCCTACAGCGCGCCGTTCGATACGCACCTCGGGGTCGGTGGCAACACCTCGTGCGTGGAAATCCGTGTCGACGATCACATCGTGCTGTGCGACGCCGGCACCGGCATCATTCCGTTCGGCAATGAGGTCCTGAAACAGGCCGCGAACCAGCCCAAGGTCAAGGATCTGCTGATCATTCTGACCCACTATCACTGGGATCACATCTGCGGATTGCCTTTTTTCGTGCCCGCCTTCATCCCGAACTGGAACATCACATTTTTCGGCCCGGGTCACAGCAAACGCGACATCGAAGAGCATGTTTCTGCACAGATGCGGGCCCCGTATTTCCCGGTGGGAACGGAAACCTGGCTCGCCAATGTGCGTTACCTGGATCCGCCGAAGGAACAGAAAATGGATTGGGGTCCGCTGTCGTTCTCCTGGCGCAGCGTGCATCACCCGGGCACCACCTATGGGTACCGCATCAAGGTGCGGGACAAGTCCGTGTTGTACATATCAGATAATGAATGCCTGTTTCTGGACAAGTCCATCCGGCAGAAATACGGTGAATTCAATGCCGAGGAACAGGCCCTGCTGACGGAAATGCAGCGCGAGGAATATGAGTCCGAGATCAAATTGATCGAAGGCGCGGATATCCTCATACATGATGCCCAGTATTCACTGGAAGATTACCGCAAGAAACGCGGCTGGGGTCATTCCTGCTACATCGATACCGTCAACACGGCCATCGATGCAGGAGTCAAACAGCTTTATCTTTACCACCATGACCCGAATTACGACGACCAGGTCATCGCTGGAATCTACGAACATTGCCAGTCCATCATCAAGGAACGCAATTCCTCGCTGGAATGTCATATTGCCCGGGAGGGCATGATCGTCGATTTGTCCTGATGCACGGACCGGCCGGTTCGCAAGCCCGATTCCCCCAATGCACGTAGTCATCAACGGCAAGCCGTCGTCCCTCGAGCATGTACAAACGCTGGCCGAACTGGTGGCGCAGTTGCGGCTGGACGGCCGCATTGCCGTTGAAATCAACGCGGAAATCGTACCCCGCAGCCGGTTTGCGTCGCAGTTGCTGCATGAGGGCGATGTCATTGAAGTCGTGCAGGCAGTGGGCGGTGGGTGACATGAAGGGGCCAATGTGAGCGCAATGACTGACAACCTGGTAATCGACGGGAAGGCGTATCAGAGCCGGTTGCTGGTGGGCACCGGCAAGTACCGGGATATGGAGCAGACGCGCGCGGCGATCGAGGCCAGTGGCGCGCAGATCGTCACCGTTGCACTGCGCCGGACCAACCTCGGGCAAAAGGCCGGGGAGCCCAACCTGCTGGATTACATCTCGCCGCAGCGCTTTACGCTGCTGCCGAATACGGCCGGTTGTTATGACGTCGACACTGCCGTGCGTACCTGCCGCCTGGGGCGTGAATTGCTGGGCGGCGCGGCGCTGGTGAAGCTGGAAGTTCTCGGCGACGAAAAGACCCTGTTTCCGGATGTGCCGGAAACGCTCAAGGCCGCCGAGATCCTGATCGCGGAGGGATTCAAGATCATGGTCTACACCAACGATGACCCGATCATGGCGCGTCGCTTCGAACAGATGGGTTGCGTGGCGGTCATGCCGCTGGCGGCCCCCATCGGATCCGGGCTCGGCATTCGCAATCCCTACAACATCCGCACCATCGTCGAGAATGCCGGCGTACCAATCCTCGTGGATGCCGGCGTCGGCACCGCCTCCGACGCCGCCATCGCCATGGAGCTGGGCTGCGACGGGGTACTCATGAACACCGCCATCGCCGAGGCCCGCAATCCCGTGCTGATGGCCTCCGCCATGCGCAAGGCTATCGAAGCCGGGCGCGAGGCCTTTCTTGCCGGGCGCATGCCCCGCCGCGCCCATGCCAGCGCCTCCTCACCCATAGACGGCACCTTCTTTTCATGAAATGGACGTTGAAAAACGCCGTCCATAGCGTTTTTCAACACGCTGCGCCGCGGCGCAGGTCCGCGGCTCGCTCCATTCTTCAAACACTGATCGTGTTTGAAGAATGCTGCGTCCCATCCCTGGGGCGCTTAGCAGGCTGTTTCTCAACAGCCTGCTAATCCCCTCCTTATGCCCATACCGGGACTTTCCGGCGGGCCACGCGACTCCATCCGCAGCTATGAACTGCGCCAGGGCCGGCTCACCAGCGGACAACGGCGCGCGTTGGAACAGCATTGGGACAGCTTCGGTGTCCCGGCGACCTCCGGCCTGCTCAACCTGGATGAAATCTTCGGGCGACGCGCACCCCGGGTGCTGGATATCGGTTCCGGCATGGGGGATACCACCGCAGTCCTGGCGGAGCAACACCCGGAAAATGATTACCTGGCGCTGGAGGTACACCTGCCGGGGGTCGGCGCCCTGATCCGCCG